>NZ_JBHXTL010000134.1:17264-25648 GCF_042677365.1 Kitasatospora sp. NPDC127116 | reverse complement strand
ACACCCCCCCCCGGCGCCCCGGGCAAAAAAACCACACCCCCCGGCCGGGGGCGGGGGGCCGGGCGCCGGCCCGGGGGCCCCGCGGGGGCCCCCCCCCCCCCCCGCCCCCGCGGCCTGCTCGGCGCCCCGCTCAGGCGGCCGGCAGGGCGTCCAGGGCGGCCCGCAGCCGACGCAGCGTCTCCGGGCGTCCCAGCAGCTCCATGGACTCGAACAGCGGCGGGGAGACCCGGCGGCCGGTGACGGCCACCCGCAGCGGCGTGAAGGCGAACTTGGGCTTGATGCCCAGCCCCTCCACCAGCGCCTCGCGCAGCGCGGCCTGGATCGGCTCCGGGGTGAAGTCCGCGAGCTCCTCCAGCGCCTTGATGCTGGCCTCCAGCACCGGGCGGGAGTCCGCGGTGAGCACCTTGGCGGCGTCGTCCGGGTCGAGGGCGAACTTCTCCGGCGCCACGAACAGGAAGCCGGCCATGTTCACGATCTCGCTCAGCACGACCATCCGCTCCTGGGTGAGCGGCGCCACCTTGGCGAGCAGGTCCAGCTGCTCGGCGGTGGGCTCGGCCGGCAGCAGCTCGGCGCCCTGGAGGAAGGGCACCAGGCGGCGGACGAAGTCCTCCGGGGCCAGCCGGCGGACGTGCTCGGCGTTGATCGCCTCGCACTTCTTCAGGTCGAAGCGGGCCGGGTTGGCGTTCACCTTGGTGACGTCGAAGGCGGCGACCATCTCGTCCATGTCGAACAGGTCGCGGTCCTCGGCCAGCGACCAGCCCAGCAGGGACAGGTAGTTGAGCAGGCCCTCGCGGATGAAGCCGCGCTCGCGGTACATGTTGAGCGAGGACTGCGGGTCGCGCTTGGAGAGCTTCTTGTTGCCCTCGCCCATCACGTACGGCAGGTGGCCGAAGCGCGGGGTGGTGCCGTTGCCGACGCCGATCTCGGCGAGCGCGGCGTACAGCGCGATCTGCCGCGGGGTGGAGGACAGCAGGTCCTCGCCGCGCAGCACGTGGGTGATGCCCATCAGGGCGTCGTCCACCGGGTTGACCAGGGTGTACAGCGGGGCGCCGTTCGCCCGGACGATGCCGTAGTCCGGCACGTTCTCCGGCTCGAAGGTGAGCGTGCCGCGGACCAGGTCGTCGAAGCTGAGGGTCTTGTCCGGCATCCGGAAGCGCAGGATCGGCTCGCGCTTCTCCAGCTTGTAGACCGCCACCTGCTCGTCCGTCAGGTCGCGGCAGTGCCCGTCGTAGCCGGAGGGCTTGCCGGCCGCGCGGGCGGCCTCGCGGCGGGCGTCCAGCTCCTCGGTGGAGCAGTAGCAGTAGTAGGCGTGGCCGGCCTCGTGCAGGCGGCGGGCGACATCGGCGTAGATGTCCATCCGCTGCGACTGGCGGTACGGCGCGTCCGGGCCGCCGACCTCCGGGCCCTCGTCCCAGTCGAGGCCGAGCCAGCGCATGGCGTCGAGCAGCTGGTTGTACGACTCCTCGGAGTCGCGGGCGGAGTCGGTGTCCTCGATCCGGAAGACCAGCGTGCCGCCGTTGTGGCGGGCGTAGGCCCAGTTGAAGAGGGCCGTGCGGACCATCCCCACGTGGGGGTTGCCGGTCGGGGAGGGACAGAAGCGAACCCGGACGGCCGGGTCAGTGTTAGCCACGCTTGATCACCTTGTTGGTGAGAGTGCCGATGCCTTCGATGGAGACGGCGACCTCGTCGCCGACGTTGAGCGGGCCCACCCCTGCGGGCGTGCCGGTGAGGATGACGTCGCCGGGCAGCAGCGTCATGGCCTCGGAGATGTGGACGATCAGCTCGGCGACCGAGCGGACCATCAGGGAGGTGCGGCCGGTCTGGCGGAGCTCGCCGTTGACCGTGCAGGTGATCGCGAGGTCGCTCGGGTCGAGGTCGGTCTCGATCCACGGGCCCAGCGGGCAGGCCGTGTCGAAGCCCTTGGCCCGGGCCCACTGGCCCTCGCGCTGCTGGACGTCCCGGGCGGTGACGTCGTTGGCGCAGGTGTAGCCGAGGATCACCTCGGGCACCCGGTCCAACGGCACCTCACGGCACATCCGGCCGATCACCACGGCCAGTTCGGCCTCGTGGTGGACGTCCGAGGAGAACGGCGGGTACGCGATGCTCTCGGTCGGACCGATCACCGAGGTGGACGGCTTGAAGAAGGTGAGCGGGGCGTCCGGGACCTCGTTGCCCAGCTCCGCCGCGTGCGCCGCGTAGTTGCGGCCGACCGCCACGATCTTGTTCGGGAGCATCGGGCTGAGCAGCCGGACGTCCTGGAAGCGGTAGCTCTCACCGGTGGGCTGGGGCTGGCCGAACGGGTGGCCGGCCAGCGCGTGGACGACCAGCGAGTCGGGCCGGGAAGGGTCACCCTCCACCACGCCGAAGGAGACGCTGCCGGCGGCAGGGCTCCCTTCCCGGACGGAGAACCTGGCAATGCGCACGGCTGGGACACCCCTCGCTTCGTCGGCCGCCCGGGGCGCGCCCGGGCGCTGGTGGGCGCCCCGCCCGCAGTGGGCGCGGCCCCGTCAATCGGCCTCCAGGCTATCGCGTGGGGGCCCGGCCGACCGCTTTGCCCCTGTTCAGGAGGGTCGGGGTCGAATGCCCCGCGAGGCGCGCGGGCGGGTCGCCGCCGCGGGCCGCGGGGGCTCCGCACAACGGCGAGGGCGCCGCCGCCACCGGGGTGACGACGGCGCCCTCGTCGCGGCGCCGCGGCGGTCAGTCCTGCAGGACGACGACCGGGGCGACCATCAGCCGGGTGCGGCGCGGGTTGGCGGTGGCGGCCGGCAGCTCGGTGCCGTAGGTCACGACGTCCTCGGGCTTGCGGGCGCCCGGGATCTTGCTGAAGTCCTCGACCGAGGCCAGCGTCGTCCGGCGGGGGTTCGCCGTGGGGCGGCAGGACAGCGTGGACTTGGTGGCGTTCTTCGCCTGGGACATCGAGAGCACCTCGTGGTCATGGCCGGGTCGATCGCGGCGATCGGCACCGGCCTGATGGATTCCGATTGATTCGGAGGGGTTCTGGGCAGGCTGATCGGGGCCGTGCTCCGGAGACAGCCAGGTTACGAGATCTCATTCCACAGAGGCCGTGACCAAAGCTACACATTAGACTGTGATTTTGCTCACAAAATGCCGAGCAAAGTGCAGATATCCGACATATCTCCGCACCGGGATTTTCCGGCATTTCGCCGATAAGGGGCATTCCGGAAGGTCTGTGACTCTTCCCGGCCCCGGGTCCGCTTGGCATGTATCCGGCGAGTGTCCGAAAAAGGCGGTATTCCGGTCCTGTTACCGCACAGTCCGTGAGAAGACGCAAGCGGTCGGTAGCGCCGGGCGCCCGGTACGTGCGGCCCTTGTTGGGATTCCCCGGCTGTGCTGGAATGCGACGGACCGTGGGTAGGGAGTGGTCCACCCCGGTGCCCGCTCTCCCGGACCGGCCGGGGTGCGGATGGAAACTCGACACCGTCCAGGCCGTGGCGACGCGGCGGGACGCCCGGTCCAGAGGTTGCGACGCCAGTGCAGGGACGTTTCAAAAGGGGTAGCGGCGCCGCGGGTAACCCGGAGTCGCGTGAGCCTGTGGCAGCCCCTCAACAGGCGGCGGCCCCCAGCGGCCCGGCCGAGCCGGTGACACCCGAGGCCGTCGGCCACCCGGAGGAGGAGGGCCAGGAGCGGAAGTCCGCCCGGGACAAACTCCGCACCTCCCTGACCCGGCGCCGCGCCACCGGTCTGAACCGGCTCGCGATGCGCAACTGGCGCATCCGCACCCGTCTGATCGCGCTGCTCGCCCTCCCCGTGCTGGTCTCGCTGGTCCTCGGTGGCCTGCGCATCCAGAGCTCGATGGAGAACTCGCAGCAACTCGCCCAGATGGCCAACCTCTCCGACCTGGCCAAGAAGGCGACCAACCTCGCCGACGCGCTCCAGACCGAGCGAGACATCAGCGCCGGCCCGATCACCCACGACCCGGCCGCTCCGCTGGACGACGACATCGTCGCGGCCCGCAAGTCCACCGACGACCTGAGCCGCACCTTCACCGCCTCCTCCGACAAGTTCGAGAACCTCGAACTGTCCGGCGGAAAGGCGCTGTTGCTCCAGATCCGCAAGGACCTGAACTCGATCGCGGACACCCGCAGCCTGCCGTACCAGAACAACCAGAACATCCAGTCGACGATCACCGCCTACGACGTGATCATCCGCGACCTGCTGTCCATCACCCAGGACATCGCGCTCGCGTCGAACAACAAGGACCTGGTCGTCTCCACCCGCGCGCTCCAGCAGTTCTCGCTGGCGAAGAACGCGACCTCGCAGCAGCGGGCCCTGATCAGCGCCGCGCTCGCCAACCCGAAGACCCCCGACCTCAGCCCCAGCGACGAGTCCTTCGGTATCCGTCTGCGCAGCTCGTACGACAACGCGATCGCGAGCTTCAACAACATCTACACCGCGCACGACCTGGACAACCTGCGCAGCCAGCTGAGCTACAACTCGGTGGTCGCCGACGCCGACCGCTACGCCTCCACGATCCTCACCCAGAGCGGCATCCGCCAGACCGAGGCGGTCAGCTACAAGGACTGGTTCGAGAAGGCCAGCTCCAAGATCACCGCCGAGCGCCGGATCGAGTCCAAGCTCATCGAGAACCTGGACGGCAAGGCCCAGGACCTCCAGTCCCAGGCCGACGCCGACGCCCTGATCATCGGTGTCGCGGTCGCCCTGGTGCTGCTCGTCGCCCTCGGTGGCGCCGGTCTGATCGCCCGCTCGATGGTGCGCTCGCTGACCCGCCTCCAGGCGGCGGCCGAGGACGTCGCCGAGCGCCGTCTGCCCGAGCTGGTCAAGACCCTCTCCGAGGCCGACCCGCACGACGTCGACACCACGGTCGAGCCGGTCGCCGTCGACTCCACCGACGAGATCGGCCACGTGGCCCACGCGTTCGACATGGTGCACAGCGAGGCCGTCCGCCTCGCCGCCGAGCAGGCCCTCCTGCGAGGCAACATCAACGCGATGTTCACCAACCTCTCGCGCCGCAGCCAGGGCCTCATCCAGCGCCAGCTGTCGCTCATCTCCGAGCTGGAGAGCCGCGAGGCCGACCCGGACCAGCTGGCCAACCTCTTCAAGCTGGACCACCTCGCGACCCGCATGCGCCGCAACGGCGAAAACCTCCTCGTCCTCGCCGGCGAGGACCCGGGCCGCCGCTGGACCCGTCCCGTCCCGCTGGTCGACGTGCTCCGCGCCGCCGCCTCCGAGGTGGAGCAGTACGAGCGCATCGAACTCGCCGCCGTGCCGTCGGCCGAGGTCGCCGGCCGCGTCGTCAACGACCTCGTCCACCTGCTCGCCGAGCTGCTGGAGAACGCCACCTCGTTCTCCAGCCCGCAGACCCGCGTCCGGGTCACCGGCCACGCGCTGCCGGACGGCCGCGTGCTGGTCGAGATCCACGACACCGGCATCGGCCTGAGCCCCGACGACCTCGCCGAGATCAACGAGCGCCTCGCCAACCCGCCGACGGTGGACGTCTCGGTCTCCCGCCGCATGGGCCTCTTCGTGGTCGGCCGCCTGTCCCTGCGACACGGCATCCGCATCCAGCTGCGCCCCAGCGACTCCGGCGGCACCACCGCGCTGGTCATGCTCCCCGTGGACGTCACCAATTCGGGTGACCGCCGCGGCGCCGGCCGGGCCGGCTCCGGCCAGGGCAAGCAGCAGCGCGGGGTCACCCCGACGCCGCGCCAGCAGCGCCAGGTGCCGCCCGCCCGCCAGGGCGGTCCCGCCGCGCTCGGCCAGGGCCCGGCCGCGGGTGCCCCGCAGGGCGGTCGCCCGCAGCTCGGCCAGGGCGGTCCGGCCGCTCCGGCCGCTCCCGCTCCGCAGGCCGGCCCGGGTGCGCCCGCCGGCGGTCTGCCGACCCGCCAGGTCGGCAAGTCGCTGCGGGAGAACCCGGCCCCGCAGGGCGGCGCTCAGCAGGGCCAGGGCCGACGGCCCGCCCAGCCGCAGCAGAAGCAGCAGGCCCCGCAGCAGCCGCAGGCGCCGCAGCAGCAGACTCCGCAGCAGGCCCAGCAGCAGGCCCAGCAGGGCGGTCTGCCGCAGCGCGCCCCGGGCCGCCAGGGCCCGCCGCAGAGCGGCCCGAACGGCCTGCCGCGCCGCGGCGGCCGTCCGCAGCAGCCCGGTCAGCCCCAGCCGGGTCAGCAGCAGCCCGGTCAGCAGCAGCCCGGCCGGCCCGGCCAGGAACGGCAGCGTCCCGGCGGCGAGTTCGACGGCGGTCCGGGTGCCCGGACCGGCGAGCAGCCCCAGCACGGCCGCCCCGGCGGTCCCGGCACGCCGCAGCAGGGTGCCCGTCCGGGCAACCGTCCGCAGGACGGCCTGCCGCAGCGCCGTCCGGCCCCGCAGGGCCCCGGTGCCCCCGGCCGGCCCGCCGGCCAGGGCCCGCGCGGTCCGCAGCGCCCCGGCCCGGACGCGCCGCAGCGCGACCGTCAGCCGCAGCTGCCGCCGCAGGCCCAGCAGCAGCCCCAGCCGCTGCCGTCGGCCGAGCCGGCGCCGGTGGAGAGCACCCAGCAGTTCGCCCGCCCGCGCTTCGAGGCCAGCCAGATCGACCCGCGCGACCCGCTGGGCCTCGGCCTGGTCGAGCCGGTGCTGCCGAACGTGCCGACCCCGCCGCGTCCGGAGCCGGTGCGCCAGGAGCAGGCGCCGCAGCAGCCGCAGCCGCTGCCGTACCAGGAGCCGATGGCGCTGCCGACCGGTCCGTCCGAGGCCGGTCAGCGGCCCGGCGGCGAGCAGCCGTGGGCCCCGCAGGCCGACGGGCTGCAGGCGCGGCAGCGGTCGTACCAGCCGCGCCGCCCCGGCACCTCCTCGCCGGAGTTCCAGCCGCAGGCCCAGGAGCAGCAGGCTCCGCAGCAGGCACCCCGGCAGCAGGCGCCCCAGCCGGCTCCGCAGCAGCAGGCCCCGCAGCAGCAGCCGCAGCAGCAGAACCAGCAGCAGCCTCCGCAGCCGCAGGGCCAGCAGCCCGGCGACGCGCCGTGGCGTCCGTCCGCGAACGACGAGCGCTGGCGCCGGGCCGAGCAGATCCGCGAGCCCTCGACCAGCGGTGTCACCATGTCGGGCCTGCCCCGGCGGACCCCGCAGGCCAACCTGGTCTCCGGCACCGCCGAGGCCTCGCCGCTGACCGGTCCGCAGGTCTCCCGGGCCCCCGAGGAGGTCCGCGGCCGGCTGACCAACCTGCGCCGCGGCATCCAGCAGGGCCGCCGCGTCGGGGCCGAGCAGGCCGCCAACCAGTCGGGCTTCCAGCATGGTGCCCAGCAGCCCGGATTCGATAGTTTCGGTGGCCGGAGCGACGGCAACGGCGCAGATCACCAGGAGCGTTGAGTTGAACCAGATGAGCCAGGCCGCACAGAACCTGAACTGGCTGATCACCAACTTCGTGGACAACACCCCCGGGGTGTCCCACACCGTGGTGGTCTCCGCGGACGGCCTCCTGCTGTGCATGTCCGAGGGCTTCCCCAGGGACCGGGCCGACCAGTTGGCGGCGGTCGCCTCCGGTCTCACCTCGCTGACCAACGGTGCGAGCCGGATCTTCGAGGGCGGCGAGGTCAACCAGACCGTGGTCGAGATGGAGCGGGGGTTCCTGTTCCTGATGGCCGTCAGCGACGGCTCGGCGCTGGCCGTCCTGGCCGCCCCGGACTCCGACATCGGCCTCGTCGGCTACGAGATGGCCCTGCTCGTCGACCGGGCCGGCGCCGTCCTCACCCCCGCACTCCGCGCGGAACTCCAGGGCAGTCTCCTGCACTGACCCGGGGCTCCCGCGCGGATCCGCCCACCCCGTCCCACCTGCCCTCGCCGGGTCCGACCCGACCGGACCCGGCGAACCACCCTCAGCTACCCTCAGGCAGCTGATCTCGCCTCAGCTGGCACCGCCCCAGCTGGAACCGGCTGCTCAAGGCTGCAGCACTAGGAGGACCCATGACCCCGCCTTCGACACCCGCCGGCTCGTACGGCAACGGGTACGGCAGCGGCTACGGCGGGCAGCAGTCCGACGGCTACGAGCAGCAGCCGCTGGTCCGCCCGTACGCAATGACCGGCGGCCGGACCCGCCCGCGGTACCAGCTCGCCATCGAGGCCCTGATCTCCACGACCGGCTCGGCCGACCGGACCACCGGACTGCTGCCCGAGCACGCCCGGATCGTCAGCCTCTGCCGCGAGGTCAAGTCCATCGCGGAGATCTCCGCACTGGCCGGCGTGCCGCTCGGTGTCGCCCGCATCCTCGTCGCCGACCTTGCCGAGGCCGGTCTCGTCGCCATCCACCAGCCCGCCGCCGCGGGCGAGTCGGGCGGAACGCCCGATGTCACGCTGCTCGAAAGGGTCCTCAGTGGACTTCGCAAGCTCTAACGCGGCCGCCCCCACCCGCGCCACCACCTCCGCGAAGATCGTCGTCGCGG
>NZ_JBHXTL010000134.1:0-17164 GCF_042677365.1 Kitasatospora sp. NPDC127116 | reverse complement strand
GGCGCCGACACCCCCGTCATCACCCTCGACGCCCGCCGCCGCGACAGCGCCAAGAGCGCCCTCATCACCCTCGTCGAACACGCCCTGCTGGCCCGGCTCCGCTGAGCGAGGGGGAACCGCCCGGCCCCGACGGTCCGTCCCCTGCAGCGGGCCGTCGGGGCCGCGATGCTTACCGGCCGGTGTCCTCCGGGGGCCCCGCGCAAGACCCGTGTATAAGCAGCGGATAACAGTTCGGTAGGCATTTTGTGATCAACAATGACTCAGTGTGGCGAATCCGCGTCACTCAGCGCCAGGTGACCACGGATTTGCTCCGCCATGTCGGTGAATGTCCGGATTGTTCCGGCGTGGGCGTCGGACTTCGGCTGTTTGTCCCCCATCCCCGCACGTGCTGAAATTCCAGCTACCCCTGGATGTCTCCTGCTCCGGCCCGTCCGGCGGAGGTCAGGGCACCGGGGTAGCGCTGGATTGATCCATGGCCGGCAGTCGGCCGAGAGGTAGTTGTCGAGTGAGGCGTAAGCAGCAACCCGCCCCGCAGCGGCGCTCCGAGCCCCGCCAGAGCGAGCCGAACGGTACCCAGGGGGATCCGGCCGGATTCTCCGCGTTCACTCCCACCGAGGAACGCGCCCAGGGCCCCGCCCCGGCCCCCGAGCCCCAGGCCGCGCCCACGGCGCCCCGCAGCGGCGGTTCGTCGGGCGACGGCGGCGGCTCCAGCCGGTACGACTTCCTCCGCCCGCGCAACTGGCGCGTGCCGACCCGTCTGATCGCGATCCTGCTGATCCCCGTGATCATCAGTCTCGTCTTCGGCGGTCTGCGCGTGAACACCTCGGTCGACGGCTACATCAAGGCCTCCCGCGCCGAGAAGACCGCGGAGCTGGCCAAGGCGGCGACCGAACTCGCCGAGGCGCTGGAGAACGAGCGCGACAAGACGCTCATACCCCTGCTCACCAAGCAGGACCCGAACAACGAGGTCACCAAGCGCCGCAACGACACCGACGCCGCGCTGAAGGCCTACAACGCCGCCTACGCCGCCTCGGACAAGTCCGGTGAGCTCCCCCGCCGCCACGAGGCCTTCCAGGCCCTGGTCATCGACCTGGCGCACCTGCGGGCCAACGCGTACAGCCCCGAGCTGTTCATCAGCGCGACCGCCAACGCCTACTCGGTGATGTTCGCCCCGCTGCTGGCCTACGACAACTCGGTCGGTCTGGGCTCCGCCAACGCCACCAGCAAGGGCCGCGCGATCTACGCGATGTCGCTGGCCAAGGCCTCCGCCTCGACCCAGCGCGCGCTGATGCTCAGCCTGCTGGTCGGCATCTCGCAGAATGCCACCACCCGGTACGAGAACGTCGACGCGACCCAGCAGATCGTGATCTCGGAGAAGCTGGAGCAGGTCTCCCTCAACGAGTTCAAGACCGGTAGCGCCCCCGAGGACGCCAAGAAGTACTCGGACGCGCAGGTCGCCCTGGCCACCGCCCAGGAGCGCTCGGCGTACAAGATGCCCAACGGTTCTGCGCCCAGCATGCAGGGCCTGCTGGCCCTGGCTGCCTCGTACAGCCAGGCCGCCGCCGACGGCCAGCAGAAGGGCAAGGCCGCCGCCGACGCCGCGTTCGCCGAGGCGAAGAACGCCGGCCTGACCCCGGACAACTGGAACCAGGCCGCCAACACCCACATCCAGGCCCTGCGGAACACCGAGATCGCGCTGCTGGACGACGTCCTCACCGAGTCCCGCGCCCTGAAGGACAACGCGCTCTACGACGCCATCCTCAACACGATCATCGTCGTCGCGGCGCTCATCCTGGCCGGTCTGCTCACCGGCTACGTGGCCCGCTCGATGATCCTCGGCATGCGCACCCTGCGCAGCGCCGCCCTGGAGATCGCCGACCACCGTCTGCCGGACCTGGTCGAGAAGCTCTCCAAGACCGACCCCGAGCGGGTCGACACCTCGGTGACCCCGATCCCGCTGCACGGCAAGGACGAGATCGGCGAGGTCGCCCGGGCGTTCGACCAGGTCCACCAGCAGGCGGTGGCGCTCGCCGCCGAGCAGGCCCTGCTGCGAGGGAACGTCAACGCGATCTTCACCAACCTGTCGCGCCGCAGCCAGAGCCTGATCCAGCGCCAGCTGGCGCTGATCACCGACCTGGAGAACAACGAGGCCGACCCGGACCAGCTGGAGAACCTCTTCAAGCTGGACCACCTCGCGACCCGTATGCGCCGCAACGGTGAGAACCTCCTCGTCCTCGCGGGCGAGGAGGCCGGCCGCCGCTGGAACACCCCGGTCCCGCTGGTCGACGTGCTCCGCGCCGCCGCCTCCGAGGTGGAGCAGTACGAGCGCGTCGAGCTCTCCGGCATCCCGGAGGTCGACGTCGTCGGCGCCGCCGTGACCGACCTCGTCCACCTGCTCGCCGAGCTGCTGGAGAACGCCACCTCGTTCTCCAGCCCGCAGACCCGGGTCCTGGTCAACGCGACCCGCCTGCCGGACGGCCGGGTGCTGGTCGAGATCCACGACAAGGGCATCGGCCTCACCGCCGAGGACTTCGCGGAGATCAACGAGAAGCTGGCCGAGCCGCCCACGGTGGACGCCACCATCTCCCGCCGCATGGGCCTGTTCGTGGTCGGCCGGCTCTCCCAGCGGCACGACATCCGCGTCCAGCTCCGCCCGTCCGGCGAGTCCGCCGGCACCACCTCGCTGGTCATGCTCCCGCCGTTCGTCACCCAGTCGGGTGCGGCGCCGGAGCCGGACGAGCAGTTCACCGTCTCGCGGATCTTCGCCGAGCAGGAGCCGACCGCCCAGTGGGCGCCGGACGCCACGGCCCGCAGCGCCGCCGAGCTCGGCTTCGACGACCACCTCACCGGCATCGGCAACGCCGGCTCCAGCGGGTTCAGCCCGGCCCTGGAGTCCGTCCAGCGCTCGCAGCGCCTCGACCAGGTCCGCCGCGCGGCCCTGGAGGGCGGCCCGCAGGCGCCGGTGGTGGACGCCGAGGTCGAGGAGGACTACCAGCAGGGCTACGACCAGTACGCCCCGCAGGGATACGAGCAGCAGCCCCACGCCGACGACCGGTACGGCTACGACCAGGGCGGCTACCAGCAGGACGAGTACCAGCAGGACGAGTACGCCCAGGACGGCTACGACCAGTACGCCCCCCAGGGATACGAGCAGCAGGGCTACGCCGACGACCGGTACGGCTACGACCAGGGCGGCTACCAGCAGGACGGGTACGCCGATCAGTACGGCCGGCCGGCCGAGGAGTCCCCGGCCGGCCACCCGTACGCCCCGGAGCCGCCCGCGCTGCCCGCCGCCGAGGCGCACACCACCCTGCCGTCCGGGCTGCCGCAGCGCCGCCCCGGCGAGCAGCTGGCGAGCGGTGGCCCCGCCGCCGCCCCGTCCGGCGCCGGCGCGTCCGGCGACGCCCCGAACTGGTTCGCCGGCGCCAAGGACACCTCGGCGTCCCCGACCCAGCGCGGCCACGACGTGTCCTCGCTCGGCGGATACGGCCCGACCGGCCCGACCGCCAGCACCGCCTGGCAGTCGCCGAACGACGGCGACTGGCAGCGGGCCGAGCAGCTGCGCGAGCCCAGCTCCAGCGGCACCACGGGTGCCGGTCTGCCGCGGCGCGTGCCCAAGCAGAACCTGGTGCCCGGCAACGCCAAGCCCACCCCGCAGGACGGGCCGCAGGTCTCCCGCAGCCCGGAGGAGGTCCGTGGCCGCCTCACCAACCTGCGCCGCGGTGTGGAGCAGGGCCGCAGCGCCGGTAACACCGGAAGCTTCCGGATCGACCCCGATCAGGCAGACCAGTCCGGCAACGGACAGAACCGGAGCACCGATCTCTTCGGCGGCTCGAACCACCAGGAGCGTTGAGTTGACTCAGATGAGCCAGGCCGCACAGAACCTGAACTGGCTGATCACCAATTTCGTGGACAACACCCCCGGGGTGTCCCACACCGTGGTGGTCTCCGCGGACGGCCTCCTGCTGTGCATGTCCGAGGGCTTCCCGCGCGACCGTGCCGACCAGCTCGCCGCCGTCGCCTCCGGCCTCACCTCCCTCACCTCCGGCGCCAGCCGGATCTTCGAGGGCGGCGAGGTCAACCAGACCGTGGTCGAGATGGAGCGGGGCTTCCTGTTCCTGATGGCCATCAGCGACGGTTCCGCGCTCGCCGTCCTCGCCTCCCCGGACTCCGACATCGGCCTCGTCGGCTACGAGATGGCCCTGCTCGTCGACCGCGCCGGCGCCGTCCTGACCCCCGCTCTTCGCGCTGAACTCCAGGGCAGTCTCCTGCACTGACGGTTCGTCGGATACCGTCCAGGTATTCGAAGCACCTCCGCGTCCTTCCCGGGCCCGCTTCGGCGGGCTCGGGTTCGGACGTTGTACGGCCTTCGCACCACCGGCTCCGGACCTGCGCCGAAGCTCGCACCGCACCGCCGCACCCTGTGAGGAGAGGAACCGTGACACCGCCCGACGACCGCAGCGGCCAGTACGGCGTTCCGTACCCTGGCACAGGCCATGACGCCTTCGGAGCACCCGGCGTCGGCCACGGTCAGCAGTACGGCCGGCACCAATACGGACAGCCCCAGCAGCCGTACCCCCGCCCCGAAGAGCAGTACGGCCAGTACGACCAGTACGCCCGGCAGCCCTCGTACGGCGCCCCGGCACCCGGCTACCCGGCCCCGGCGCCCGAGCCGGCGCCCGGCTACCGGCCCGCCCAGGAGCCCGGCCACTACGAGGAGTTCGAGGACGAACCCGACTCCGGCCCGCTGATCCGCCCGTTCGCGATGACCGGCGGCCGGACCCGCCCGCGCTACGAACTCGCGCTGGAGGCCCTGGTCTCCGCCGATGTCGACCCGCAGCGCCTGGCCACCCTGCTCCCCGAGCACCAGCGGATCTGCACGCTGTGCACGGAGGTCAAATCCGTCGCCGAGGTGTCGGCGCTGCTCTCGCTTCCCCTGGGAGTGGCCCGCATCCTCGTGGCCGACCTGGCCGAGGCCGGCCTGGTCGCCATCCACCAGCCCGCTTCCGGCGGCGAAACCGGAAACCAGCCCGACGTCACGCTGCTCGAAAGGGTCCTCAGTGGACTTCGCAAGCTCTAACGCGGCCGCCCCCACCCGCGCCACCACCTCCGCGAAGATCGTCGTCGCGGGCGGCTTCGGTGTCGGCAAGACCACGCTCGTCGGCGCCGTCTCCGAGATCAACCCCCTGCGCACCGAAGCCGTCATGACCTCGGCCTCCGCCGGCATCGACGACCTCAGCCACGTCTCCGGCAAGACGACCACCACCGTCGCCATGGACTTCGGCCGCATCACCCTCGACGAAGACCTCATCCTCTACCTCTTCGGCACCCCCGGACAGGACCGCTTCTGGTTCATGTGGGACGACCTCGTCCGAGGCGCCATCGGAGCCGTCGTCCTCGTCGACACCCGCCGCCTCGCCGACTGCTTCCCCGCCCTCGACTACTTCGAGAACAGCGGACTGCCCTTCGTCGTCGCCCTCAACGGCTTCGACGGACACCAGCCCCACACCCCCGACGAAGTCCGCGAAGCACTCCAACTCGGCGCCGACACCCCCGTCATCACCCTCGACGCCCGCCGCCGCGACAGCGCCAAGAGCGCCCTCATCACCCTCGTCGAACACGCCCTGCTGGCCCGACTGCGGTGATCGCGCACGACCGTGGCCCGCGGGACCTCCGGCGAGGTCCCGCGGGCCACAGGCGCGTTCGGGGCGACTACTCGGTGGGCTCCAGGCCGGCCCGGATCAGGCCGTAGGTGTACGCGTCCTCCAGCGCCAGCCAGGAGGCGGCGACCACGTTGTCGGCCACGCCCACCGTCGACCAGGTGACGGCGCCGTCGGTGGACTCGATCAGCACCCGGGTCTTGGAGCCGGTGCCGTGCTGGCCCTCCAGGATGCGGACCTTGTAGTCCACCAGCTCGAAGGTGGCCAGCGGCGGGTAGATGCCCTCCAGGGCCGCGCGCAGCGCCTGGTCCAGCGCGTTGACCGGGCCGTTGCCCTCGCCGGTGGCGATCCGGCGCTCGCCCTTGGCCCACAGCTTGACGGTGGCCTCGTTGCCGGTGAAGCCGTTCGGGCCCTGCTCGCTGATGGTCCGCCAGGACTCCAGCGTGTAGAAGCGGTCCCGGCCGCCGCGCACCTCGTCGCGCAGCAGCAGCTCGAAGGAGGCGTCGGCGGACTCGTAGGTGTAGCCGAGGTTCTCCTGCTCCTTCACCCTGGCCACCACCCGGCCGGCCAGGTCCCGGTCGCTGGAGAGGTCGTAGCCGAGTTCCTTGCCCTTGAGCTCGACGGAGGCCCGGCCGGCCATGTCGGAGACCAGCATCCGCATGGTGTTGCCGACCCGCTCGGGGTCGATGTGCTGGTAGAGGTCCGGGTCGACCTTGATCGCGGAGGCGTGCAGGCCCGCCTTGTGGGCGAAGGCCGAGAAGCCGACGTACGGCTGGTGGGTGGAGGGGGTCAGGTTGACCAGCTCGGCGATCGCGTGCGAGATCCGGGTCATCTCGGCCAGCCGGCCCGCGGGCAGCACCCGGCGGTCGTACTTGATCTCCAGCGCGCCGACCACCGGGAACAGGTTGGCGTTGCCGACCCGCTCGCCGTAGCCGTTGGCGGTGCACTGCACGTGGGTCGCGCCGGCGTCCACCGCGGCCAGGGTGTTGGCCACCGCGCAGCCGGTGTCGTCCTGGGCGTGGATGCCGAGCCGGGCACCGGTCCTGGCGAGCACCTCGGCGACGATCTCCCGCACGCCGGCCGGCAGCATCCCGCCGTTGGTGTCGCAGAGCACCACGACGTCCGCGCCGGCCTCGTGCGCGGTGCGGACCACCGACACCGCGTACTCGGGGTTCGCCCGGTAGCCGTCGAAGAAGTGCTCGCAGTCGATGAACACCCGCCGCCCCTGGGAGCGGAGGAACTCGACGCTGTCCCGGACCATCTCCAGGTTCTCGTCCAGGGTGGTGCGCAGCGCGAGCTCCACGTGCCGGTCGTGCGCCTTGGCCACCAGGGTGATCACCGGGGCGCCGGAGGCGACCAGCGCGGCCAGCTGCGGGTCCTCCGCCGCCCTGCCGCCGGCCCGGCGGGTGGCGCCGAAGGCGACCAGCCGGGCGTGCTCCAGCTCCAGTTCGGTGGCGGCGCGGGCGAAGAACTCGGTGTCACGCGGGTTGGCGCCGGGCCAGCCGCCCTCGATGAAGCCGACCCCGAACTCGTCCAGGTGCCGGGCGATGGCCAGCTTGTCCGCCACCGTCAGGTTGATGCCCTCCCGCTGTGCTCCGTCGCGCAGCGTGGTGTCGAACACGTGGAAACTGTCGTCGGTACGGGTGACCTCGGTCATGACCCCTGGTTCTCCGTTTCGGGGAGGAAGGTACTGCTCTGCCGGACTTTCTCGTCCCGGCTCCACTGTCCATGATCCCGCGCGCGGTCCCGGTGTCCCCGGGCCCCTTGTGAGGGCCGTCGGCCGGTCCGGGAGAAACAAAAAGACCCCTCGCGGGTGCGAGAGGTCTGCGCGCGGGTCTGGACGCTAGTGGTCGCTCCGCATCGGGTCGTGCGGGAAGCGGTCACTGCGGACCGGCGCGCCTGCTGCTAATCATCAGCGAAAGCGAGGACACGCTCGAAGTCTGGCACAGCTGCCCGGGATCCGGCCCGCTCGTCTCGCGATGCGAAACGGGCGGGCCGGGCGGGTGGGGCGGGCGGGCGCGGGCAGGCCGGAAGGGCGAGCCGGGCCGGGCGGTGCCGGACGGGGTGCGGCGATCAGACGATCTTGTGCAGCCAGTGGTGGGTGTCCGGGGTCTGGCCGCCCTGGATCGACAGCAGGGCCTTGCGCAGCTCCATGGTGACCGGGCCGGGCTCGCCGGCGCCGACGGTCCAGTCGGCGGCGGCGGACTTCACCGAGCCGACCGGGGTGATGACGGCGGCGGTGCCGCAGGCGAAGACCTCGGTGAGGGTGCCGTCGGCGTTGGCCTGCTGCCACTCGTCGGTGGAGATCCGGCGCTCCTCGACGGCGTAGCCGAGGTCGGCGGCCAGCTGGAGCAGCGAGTCGCGGGTGATGCCGGGCAGCAGGGCGCCGGACAGCTCCGGGGTGACGATCCTGGCGTCCTTGCCCTCGCCGAAGACGAAGTACAGGTTCATGCCGCCCATCTCCTCGACCCACCGGTGCTCGGCGGCGTCGAGCCAGACCACCTGGTCGCAGCCCTTCTCGGCGGCCTGGGCCTGGGCGACCAGCGAGGCGGCGTAGTTGCCGGCGCACTTGGCGGCGCCGGTCCCGCCGGGCGCGGCCCGGACGTACTCCTTGGACAGCCAGACCGAGACCGGCTTGATGCCGCCCTGGAAGTAGGCGCCGGCCGGCGAGGCGATGATCATGAAGAGGTAGGAGTTGGCCGGGCGGACGCCCAGGCCGACCTCGGTGGCGAACATGAACGGGCGCAGGTAGAGGCTCTGCTCCGGCTCGTTCGGCACCCAGTCCTGCTCCTGGCGGACCAGCAGCTCGACGGCCTCGACGAAGGTCTCCACCGGCAGCTCCGGCATCGCCAGGCGGCGGGCCGAGGCCTGGAAGCGGGCGGCGTTGGCCTCCGGGCGGAAGGTAGCGATGGAGCCGTCGGCCTGGCGGTAGGCCTTCAGGCCCTCGAAGATCGCCTGGCCGTAGTGCAGGGTCATGTTCGCCGGGTCGATCTCCAGCGGCGCGTACGGCGCCAGCTGGGCGTCGTGCCAGCCCACGCCCTCGGTCCAGCGGACGGTGACCATGTGGTCGGTGAAGACCCGGCCGAAGCCGGGGTTGACCAGCCGGGCCTCGCGCTCCGCTGCGGACAGCGGGTGGGCGGAGGGCTTGAGGTCGAACGTGATGGGCGCCTGGGTGGCCGTGCTCATGGCTGTTTCCTTCACCGTGGGGTTGGTCCGGGCCGCCACCGCCGCAGATACGTTTCGGCAAAATTCGCCGGAATGGACGCACAACGGCACGACCCACTGTCGATACTCGCATCCAGAGGGCCGTGCCGAACAGCTGTCCGCCCTTTTTTCGAGGGCGGCGAGCTGCGGTAATGCGGTCCGGCCCGCCGGGCCGGAAACCTTGTCGGATCCGGCCCGTCGGCCGGAACTCCGCTCCTGGGTCCGGCCCGTCAGCCGGATACTCGGGCGGCGAGCGCGTCGCCGACCTGGGAGGTGCTGCGGGTGCCGGAGCGCTCGGCCAGGTCCGCCGCCACCGCGGCCTCGACCCCGGCGGCCTCGGCGGCGAAGCCGAGGTGCTCCAGCAGCATCGCGACCGACAGCACGGTGGCGGTCGGGTCGGCCTTGCCCTGGCCGGCGATGTCCGGCGCCGAGCCGTGCACCGGCTCGAACATGGACGGGAACTCGCCGCTCGGGTTGATGTTGCCGCTCGCGGCCAGGCCGATCCCGCCGGTGACGGCGGCGGCCAGGTCGGTCAGGATGTCGCCGAACAGGTTGTCGGTGACGATGACGTCGAAGCGCTCCGGCTGGGTGACGAAGAAGATGGTCGCCGCGTCGACGTGCAGGTAGTCGGTGGTGACCTCGGGGAACTCCTCGCCGACCTCGGCGAAGATCCGCGTCCACAGGTGCCCGGCGTGCACCAGCACGTTGTTCTTGTGCACCAGGGTGAGCTTCTTGCGCGGCCGCGCCTGCGCCCGGCGGTAGGCGTCGCGCACCACGCGCTCGATGCCGTACGCCGTGTTCAGGCTGACCTCGGTGGCCACCTCCTGCGGCGTCCCGGCGCGCAGCGTGCCGCCGTTGCCGACGTACGGGCCCTCGGTGCCCTCGCGGACGACCACGAAGTCGATCTCCGGCTCGCCGCCCAGCGGGGACCGCACCCCGGGGAAGAGCCGGCCCGGACGCAGGTTGATGTGGTGGTCGAAGGCGAACCGCAGCTTGAGCAGCAGCCCCCGCTCCAGCACGCCAGACGGCACGCTCGGGTCGCCGATGGCGCCCAGCAGGATCGCGTCGTGCGACTTCAGCTCCGCCAGCACGTCGTCCGGCAGCGTCTCCCCGGTCCGGTGGTAGCGCCGGGCGCCGAGGTCGTACTCGGTGGTCTCCAGCTTCACGTCGGCGGGGAGCGCGGCACCCAGGACCTTGAGGCCTTCGGCCACCACTTCCTGGCCGATGCCGTCACCGGGAACAACTGCGAGACGAATGGTGCGAGACATGCTCGGACCCTACTCCGCCGTCCCAGGTACTGACACCTGCCGTCCACGATGCGGACTGCCGCGGGTCGTCCGCGGTGCAGCCGGTGGCCGGCGGCCCCAGCCGCTCCGGCATCTCCGCATCGGCGGCCGCTGCCACGGGAACACGGTCGCGGGCCGAATCCCGCCGGTGCCGTCCCATCACCCCTTCGAGGGGGCGCGCGTGACGTCGGGGGCGCCTGGGGCGTGCTTAGGGTGGGCGGGTCCGGCGAAGCGCGTGGAACGGGGTGCGGATGGGCGAGCGGCGGCGGGAGGTGCTGGTCTGCGGGGGTGCCGCGGGGCTGGCCGCGGGCGGGTACGGGCTGGCGGCGGCGCTGAGCGGGCAGTGGCCGGCCGGGGCGGAGGCGGTCGCCGTGCCCTACCACGCCCACCTGTGGGACCTGCTGCACGGGCAGGCCGCCGGGGACCTGCTGGTCAACTGGAACAGCGGCTACGGCGCCCCGTTCCTGGCGGACTTCTTCGCCTACCTGATGAACCCCTTCTCCTGGCCCACCGCGCTGCTCCCCCGCGACCAGGGCCGGCTCGCCGTCCTCCTGGTCACCCTGGCCACCATCGGCCTCGGCACCGCCCTGATGACCCGGCTGCTCGGCCGCCTCCACCCGGGGCCCCGGTGGCTGCGGGCACTCGCCGCGGTCGGGTACGGGCTCTGCGCCTGGGTGCTGGACGTCGGCGGGGCGGCCCCGATGTGGCTCTGGGGCCTGGTCTCGCTGCCCCTGCTCGGCCTGGCCGCCGACTGGTGCCTGCGCGAGCGGCACTGGGTCGCCGGGGCGCTGTGCGTCGCGCTCGCCTGGGCGGGCAACCTGTACACGGCCGCGCTGGCGACCCTGGCGGCCGCGCTCCTGTTCGCCGTCCGGCTGTTCGCCGCCCCGCGCCCGCTGCGCCACCGGGTCCGGGCCACCGGCCGGGCCGTCACCATGGCCGCCGCCGGGGTGCTGCTCGCCTCCCCGGTGCTGTTCGTCGCGGTGCCGGCCGCCCGCCTGGCCCAGCCGGAGTCCCCGGTCGAACCGCTCGGCCCGTCCGGCGTCGGCGCCCACCTCGCCCGGCTGCTGCCCGCCACCCACGGCGGGCAGCGGCTGCCGGACGTGGCGATCGGCGTCTTCGGCCTGCTGGTGGTGTGCGGGCTGCCGTTCAACCGGCGGGTGCGGCCGCGGGAGCGCACCCTGTGGTGCACGGCGCTGGCGCTGGTGGCGGCCGGCTTCCTCTGGACCCCGACCGTGCTGGTCTGGCACGGTCTGGCGATCCCGGCCGGCGGGCCGTACCGGGTGGCCTTCGTGCTCAGCGGGCTGCTGGTGCTGGCTGGCTGGGTCTCGCTGGCGCACCGTCCGGACCGGCTCACCGTGCTGTGCGGCGCCGCCGTGGTGGCGCTGATCGCCGGCCTGGCGGCGGGCCGGCACACGGTGCGCCCGGCCACCTGGGTGCTGCTGGCCGTCGGCGGCGCCGTCCTGTCGGCCGCGCTGTGGCTGCTGGACCGCCGGCACTCCGACCGGCGGGCGAACGCGCTGGCCACCTGGGTGATCGGCGGCGCGGTGCTGGGCAACGCCGTCTGGTCGGGGTACGCGGCGCTCGGCTCGGCCCCCTCCGACGACGTCTCCCCGGCGGCGGTCCGGGCCGGGCACGCGACGCTGCGCGCGGCCGACGACTGGCCGCGCGGCCGCAGCGACCCCGGGCCGCACGCCTTCACCCCGAACGACCCGCTGCTGCTGAACGGCCAGGGCGGCGGCTGGTTCAGCAGCTACCTGCCGACCGTCACGGCACTGCTGCTGCACGACCTCGGCGCGGGCTGGACGGCCGGCGGGCGGCAGACCGAGAGCGTCACCGATCCGGTCGGGCAGGCGCTGTTCGGGGTCCGTGTCCACCTCGACGAGGGGCCGGCGCCGCGTTCCTTCACCCCTGTCCGGGCGGCCGCCACGCCGCCGCTGGTCACCGTGCTGCCCCCGGGCGCCCGGCCGGAGAGGTCCTCGGTCTGGGCCCGGCAGGAGTCGCTGCTCGGCAGCCAGGTGTACGACGCCCCGCTGCCCGTCCCGGCGGGCGGGCCGGCGCCCACCCTGCACGGCACCAGCGGCTGGTCGGTGCCGAGCGGCGGGGAGGGCACGGTGTTCACCGCCGCCTGCACGCCGGGCGGGACGGCCTACTTCCACGGGCTCTGGTACCGGGGCACGGTCAGCGGCCTCGGCAGCGCCTTCCGCAGCGACGGCGAGCAGCCCACCACCGCCGTGCCGATCCACCGGCTGGGGACCGTCCCGGCGGACGGGGTGGTCCGGGTGACGCTGCGGTCGGACGTGGTGAGCCAGGTGCCCGCCCGCCCGATCGGCTGCCTGCGGGCCGGTGCCCTGGAGGCCGCGGTCGCCCGGCTGACCGCGACCGGCGCCACCCGGGTGGAGGCCGGCGGGCACACCCTCACCGCGGCCCTGCCGGCGGGTTCCACCGGCACCGCGCTGCTCTCCGTCCCGGCCACCGAGGGCTGGACCTGTGCGGTGGACGGCGGCCGCCGCACCGCCCCCACGCCCGTGCTCGGCATGATCGGCGTCCCCCTGGGCGACGGCGCCTCCCGGATCGCCTGCGCCTTCCGGCCGCCCGGGCTCACCGAGGGCCTCGTCGTCGCCTCCGCCACCGCCGCCGTCCTCGCGCTGGTCGCCGTCTTCGCCCGGCTCTCGCGCCGCCCCACCCGCCCCCCGCGCCGCGACCGCCGCCGGGCGGCGCGGCCGGCCGGAGCGTGACGGGGGCGGGCGGAGCGCGACGGGGCGGGCGGAGCGCGACGAGGGCGGACGAGCCGCCGGAACGTGCCGGGCGGCCCGCCGGAGTGCCGGCGGGCCGCCCCGGCCCCGGTCCCGTGATCAGGTCTCCCGACCCCGTGGTCAGGGCAGGTCGAGCACCTGGGCCCGTCGCTCGGCCGGGTTGAGGTGGTGCAGCAGCAGGAGCCGCGAGGTGCCGCCCTGCGACCGGTGCACGTCGAGGACGGCGCCCGGGCCGGCCGGGACCACCACCGCGGCCGGGCCGGTGAGGCCGGCCCGTACGGTGAGTGCCGGCCGCAGCACGTCCAGCGGGACGGTCGGGACGGTGCCGTTCAGTCCGATGGCGCAGAGCGCGTCGGCCACGTCCGGCGTACCGGCCCCGGCGTAACCGGTCCACACGCCGTAGCGGACGGTGCTGTGCCCGGGCGCGACGCCGGGCAGGGCGCTCAGCCGGACGGGCAGCACCAGGACGTCGCTGTCGAGCAGGGCGGTGTCGGTGTCGCCCCAGTGGGCGTTGAGCGGCTGGACGTCCAGTTCGGCCCCGGTGCGGGCGTCCAGGGCCCGGGAGACCAGGACGTCGCTGCCGCGCAGCCGGTCGGCCTTGAGGACGACGTCGGTGCTGCCGTCCCCGTCGGTGTCCAGCGCCACCCGCACCCCGTACAGCCCCACCGGGGTGGCCGCGGGCGCCCACAACTGCGCTCCCACGTACAGCAGTTCGGAGTCGACGGCGGCGCCCGCGGCGCGCAGGTCGGCGGACCGCTCGCCGGGGTGCTCGACGCAGACCTCCTGCGCCGGGTCCGGCTCCTCCCCGGTGCCCTTCGGCCGGACGCCCGCGCCCGGCGCGATCGCCGCGGCACCGCCGCCGGGCGGGCAGTCCGGCCAGCGGATCCCCTCGCCGCCGAGCGCGAGGGCGCTGACCAGCCCGGGCTGTTCGCCGGGCGCGGCGCGGCCGCCGAGGGTGACCAGGGTGCCGTCCCGGGCGGTGCGGACGGTGGCCGTCGCCGTGAGGTCGCCGGTCGGGCGGGGGGCGGCCAGCACCGGGATCCGCAGCTGCGGCGGCGTGTCGTCGCCGACGGGCGTGAGCAGCACCCGGCCGGAGAGCTCGCCCCGGTAGCTGCGGGCCCGGCCGCCCTGCACGGTGTCGACGGTCGGGTCGGGCGCCCGCCCGAGCTCCCCCGGCACGGCGAGCGTCACCCGCACCCGGGCGGTGCCGCCCGCCGGGACGTCCACCCGGGGCGGCGTCACCCGGTAGGAGGCGCCGGGAAGTCGGGTGGCGGCCGCGTAGGAGGTGCGGTAGGTCAGCGGCGCGGCCGAGGTGTTGCGCACCTCGATCTCCCGGGTCACCGCCGTCGGCCCGCCGACCTCGACCGGCCCGAAGGAGACCCCGACGACGCCCTCCGCGGCGCCCTCGCCCACCGCGTAGGCGACGGCGGGCGTGCGGACCGCTTGGTCCACCCGGACCCGCCCGGCGCCGGTGCGCTCGGGCCCGTAGACCGGCCCGCCGCGGTCGTCGCCGAGGTAGGTGTCCACGGTGGTGTTCATCAGCGCGGCCTTGACCTGCTCGACCGGCCAGTCCGGGTGCGCGGCGCGGACCAGCGCGGCGAGTCCGGCCACGTGCGGGGTGGCCATCGAGGTGCCGCTCTCGCGCTGGCCGCCGGCGCCGCTGCCGACCAGGCTGGACCAGATGCTCTCGCCGGGGGCCGCCAGGTCGGGCTTGACCACGCCCGGCACGCCGATGCCGCGCGAGGTGAAGTCGGTCAGGGTGTCGACCCGGGCCGGCTGGTCCTGCGCGACCGAGCCGTGCAGCGTGTTGCCGGGCGCCGCGAGCCGGATCCGCACCGGCCCGGCGGCCGCGGCCTGCCGCAGCCGGTCGCCGTCGGCGTGCGCCAGCAGCGCGGCCGGGATCCGGTCGTTGCCGGAGATCTCGGCCAGGTGGTCGGAGTCGGCGGCGTACAGCGCGCCGATCGCGCCCGCGTCGGCGGCGTGGTCGGCGCGCGGGCCGGAGTTGCAGGCCCGGTCGGCTTCCCGGGTGCGCCAGGCGAGCAGCGCGATCCGGCCCTTCAGCCGCTGCCGGTCGGCCTCGCTGAAGTCGGCGCAGCCGTCCGACTGGTCGGCGGGCAGGGCGAGTTCGCCGCTGACGTCGCCGGTGGACCAGCCCTGGTAGCGCTCACTCCAGTGCGCCGGGACGATCCCGGCCCGCTCGGCCGGGGCGAGCACGGTGATGCCGTCCACGTCGGCGTGGCCGTGCACCGAGGCGGCGACGGTGATCGCCCGGGCGGCGGTGCCGGGGCTGCCGCCGATGCCGTACACGTCGCCGTCGTTGCCCGCCGCCGCGACCACGACGGTGCCCAGTTCGGCGAGCCGGTCGACGGCCAGGGCGTCGGTGTCGTCGGTGCTGCCGAAGTGGCTGCCGAGCGAGAGGTTGACGACGTCCAGCCGGTCGCTCAGGTCGCCGTCCCCGTCGGGGTCGGCGGCCAGGTCGAGCGCCTCGGCGACCCGGTCGGTGGAGCCGTCGCAGCCGAACACCCGGATCGCGTACAGCTGGGCGCCGGGGGCGGTGCCGGGGCCGATCCGGAAGCCGGCCGGGTCCAGCCCGGGCCCGTACGGACCGGTGTACGGGCGGCCGTCGGCGGTGACGCCGTACCCGGCGGCGGTGCCGGCCACATGGGTGCCGTGCCCGTTGCGCACGCAGTCGATCGGGTTGGAGCCGGGGTGCGGCACCGGCTGGTGGTGCGGGGAGGCCGGGTCGGGGTCGTAGTCGTCGCCGACCAGGTCCTTGCCGCCGACCACCTTGGCGTTGGGGAAGAGCGCGGGCGGCGCGGGCTTGCCGCGCTCGACCGAGCGGAAGGCCTCCTCGGTGCCGGGTCCGCCGAAGTCGGCGTGGGTGTAGTCGATGCCGCTGTCGATGATCCCGATCCGCATGCCCTGCCCGGTGCCGGCCGTCCGGTCGCCGGCCCAGACCTGCGGGGCGCCGGTCAGCGGGACGGAGTGGGCGTTGTCGCGCCGCTTGGCGACGATCGGGTGGACGGCCCGGACGCCCGGCAGTGCCCGCAGCGCGGGCAGCCGGTCGGCGGGCGCGCTGACCGCGAGGCCGGTGAGCACGGTGCGGGTGCGGTAGAGCTCGCGCGCGGCGGGTGCCGCCCGGTGGACGGCGCCGGCGAGCCGGTCGAGCGCGTCCCCGGTCCGGGACCGCTGGGCGGCGCCGGCCCGCGCGGCCTCCCGGCGGACGTCCTCCGGGGAGCGCCGGGCCCGCCGGGCCCCGTCGGCGGCGCGCCGCCAGGCGGAGCCGGTCGTCTCGGTGGTGAGTTCGAGCAGGACGGAGGCCGTTCGGCCCGCCCCTGGCGGTCCGGCCGTTGGTGGTCCCGCGGTCGGTGGGCCGCCGGCCGCCGGGGTGGCGGCGAGGACGGCGCTTCCGGCCAGCAGGGCCAGGGTGAGGCCGATCCGGGCGGCGGGTCGGCGGACGGGTGGCTGACGCACTGGGCCCTCTCCCCCGGCAGGGGGACTGATCCGCACTCCGTGTCGCTGACGCCCGCCCACGCGAACGTCGATCACCCCTCCGAGAGCCCCAAATTAGGATGATCGCGCCGACGGGGACGAGCAACTTCCCTCGGACGGAGCGGGGTTGCACTCTACTGGGTGACATTCCGAGCGCCCGTACGGCCCATTCGGCCGATGAACGCCGGCCGGCACCCGGCCCGACACCCGGCCCGACGGCGGGGCCGGCCGCCGGACGGCGGCGGTCACCCGGGGGCGGGGCCGGTCAGTGGTGGCCGGTCGCGCCGCCGTTGTCCCGGCGGTCCAGCGAGCGCTGCAGGGCGGCCGCCGCGAAGGGGTTCCGATCGGCGGCCCGGCGGCGGCGCGGGGCACGGACGGGGGCGGTGGCGGGGGCGGACGTGGCGTGACGGTCGGCGGCGGTCGGCGACATACCGGGCTCCTTGGAAGCGGCCCCGCGGAGGGCGGGCGCGAAGAGGGGGGAGGGAGCGCGGGAGCAGGGATCGCCTGCTCGTGAAGGCGCACGCGCACACGGGCCGCACACCCTGGCTACAGGGGCGGCACACCGTATGGCCCTTCCACGGTACGGCCGCGCCCCGGCCGTGTCTGCACGAATACTTGGATTTCCTAGTATCTGAGACGGGCGTCACCCGGGAGAACGCAGCAGGGCCCGGACCGCCGTTGGAACGGCGGTGCGGGCCCAGCAGGAGCCGGGGGGGGGAGCCCCCGTAGACCGAGCGCGCGGAGTGGGGGCCGATCTCGGCGGCGATGG
>NZ_JBHXTL010000133.1:11293-25971 GCF_042677365.1 Kitasatospora sp. NPDC127116 | reverse complement strand
ATATACAAACCATAAATCGTCGTGGAATACGATGGGGCTGTAGAGTTAGGCGTAGTCGAACATGAGGGACGAGTAGTCGGTGAGCAGCGCGTCGGCCGCGAGGCACAGCTCCTCCACCCGGCCGTACCCCGAGACGTCGAGCACCCCGTGCGGGGTGCCGGCCCTTCCGGGTGGGGTCAGAGCTTGCCCGCCGCCTCGGCGCGCAGGTCGCGGCGCAGCTCCTTGGGCAGCGAGAAGACCAGGTGCTCCTCGGCGGTCTTGACCGTCTCGACCGTGTCGTAACCGCGCGCGGCCAGGAACTCCAGCACGCCGTCGACCAGGATCTCCGGCACCGAGGCGCCGCTGGTCAGGCCGACCGTGGTGACGCCCTCCAGCCACTCCTCGCGGATCTCCTCGGCGAAGTCCACCAGGTGGGCGGCCTTGGCGCCGTACTCCAGGCCGACCTCGACCAGGCGCACGGAGTTGGAGGAGTTCTTGGAGCCGACCACGATCAGCAGGTCGGTCTCCGGGGCCAGCTGCTTGACCGCGACCTGGCGGTTCTGGGTGGCGTAGCAGATGTCGTCGCTGGGCGGGCTGACCAGCTGCGGGAAGCGGTTCTTCAGCTCGCCGACGGTGGCCATGGTCTCGTCCACGGACAGGGTGGTCTGGGACAGCCAGACGACCTTGGACTCGTCCCGGACCTGCACGTTGGCGACGTCCTCGGCACCGTCCACCAGGTGGATCCGGTCCGGGGCCTCGCCCATGGTGCCGATGACCTCCTCGTGGCCCTCGTGGCCCACCAGCAGGATGTCGAAGCCCTCGTCGGCGAAGCGGACGGCCTCCTTGTGCACCTTGGTGACCAGCGGGCAGGTCGCGTCGACGGTGGCGAGCTTCCCGGCCCGCGCCTCGTCGTGGACGGACGGGGCGACGCCGTGCGCGGAGAAGACGACGATCGAGCCCTCCGGCACCTCCTCCGTCTCGTCGACGAAGATCGCGCCCTTCTTCTCCAGGGTCTGCACCACGTACTTGTTGTGGACGATCTGCTTGCGGACGTAGATGGGCGCCCCGTACTGCTCCAGGGCCTTCTCCACGGCGATCACGGCGCGGTCGACTCCCGCGCAGTAGCCCCGGGGGGCGGCGAGCAGGACACGGCGCTGCGCGGTCTTGGACATGGCTCCATCGTACGGGCGGCCGCGACCCGCGCTCGTCCTCCCGGCCTCCCGCCGGGCCGCCCCACCAATGGCGGACACTTTCCGCGCAGACCCGGTCAATTGCGCTCAAAATATGGTGTCTATGAGCTCTGTGAGCGAGCAGGCGACGCCGAGCGGCCTGCGCCGCAGCCTGGGCGTGCGCGATCTGATGGTCTACGGACTGCTGTTCATCGCCCCGATGGCCCCGGTCGGCGTGTTCGGCGTGCTGGACGCCAAGAGCCACGGAGCCGTCGCCACCGTGTACCTCGCCGCGACGGTCGCGATGGCCTTCACCGCCTCCTCGTACGCCCAGATGGTGCGCGCCGTGCCGCAGACCGGCTCGGTGTTCGCCTACGCGCGGGCCGGGCTGGGCGAGGGCCCGGGCTTCATCGCCGGGTGGATGGCGATGCTCGACTACCTGCTGATCCCCGCGGTGGCCTACCTGTTCTCCGGGATCGCGCTGAACTCCCTGGTGCCGGACGTCTCGCGCTGGGTCTGGACGGCGCTCGCGGTGGTGGTGACCACCGCGCTCAACCTGGCCGGGGTGCGGACGGCGGCGACGATCGGCTTCGCGGTGCTCGCGATGGAGATCGCGGTGCTGGTGGTGTTCATGGCCGCCGCCGCGGTGGCGCTGGCCCAGGACGGCGCCCGGCGCGGCTGGGACACCCCGTTCACCGCCGTCGGGGACTTCTCGCTGACCGCGGTGATCTCGGCGGTGTCCGTCGCGGTGCTCTCCTACCTGGGCTTCGACGCGATCGCCACCTTCGTGGAGGAGGCGGTCGGCGCCTCGGCGGCGGTGGCGCGGGCGGTGCTCTGGTGCCTGGCGCTGGCCGGGGTGCTGTTCGTCGCCCAGACCTACCTGGCGGCCCTGCTGGAGCCGACCGGACCGCAGCAGCTGGCCGCCGACCCGGCGGCGCAGGGCTCGGCCTTCTACGACACCGTGGAGAGCGGCGTCGGGCACTGGCTGCACGTGCTGGTGGCGGCCAGCAAGGCGATCGGCGCGGCCTTCGCGGCCCTGGCCGGGCAGGCCGCGGCCGGGCGGCTGCTCTTCGCGATGGCCCGGGACGGCCGGCTGCCGCGGGCGCTCGGCTCGGTCGACCCGGCCAGCGCGGTGCCGCGCCGGGCGCTGCTGGCGGCCGCGGTGATCACGATGGCGGCGGCGGTCTGGGCGGCCAACCGGGACGACGGCCTGGACCGGCTCACCTCGGTGGTGAACGTGGGCGCGCTGACCGCCTTCGCGCTGCTGCACGCCTCGGTGATCGGCTGGTACGCGGTGCGGCACGGCTCGCGGCGGTGGCTCCCGCACGTGGTCGTGCCGGTGCTGGGGATCGCGGTGATCGCGGCGGTCGTGTACGAGGCCTCGGGCACCGCGCAGCTCGTCGGACTGGTCTGGCTGGTGGTCGGCCTGGTGGTGCTCGCCGTCCAGGGCTCCACCGGCCGGGGCTCCACCGGCCGGGGCTCCACCGGCCGGGGCTCCACCGGCGGCGGTCCCGGACGTGTCGGCGGACGCCGCTAGCCTCGTACGCATGGCCAACACCAGCTCCCCCGAAGCGCCGCTCCCGGTCGGCAAGGTCTCCGCGCTGATCGGCGGCTGGATCGACCGGCTCGGCGCGGTCTGGGTGGAGGGGCAGATCACCCAGCTCAGCCGCCGCCCCGGCGCGGGCGTGGTGTTCCTGACCCTGCGCGACCCGCAGGCCGACGTGTCGCTCACGGTGACCTGCTTCCGCTCGGTGTTCGACCAGGTCGCGGACGTGGTGCAGGAGGGCGCGCGGGTCGTCGTGCACGCCAAGCCGGAGTGGTACGCGGCGCGCGGGCAGCTGTCCCTGCGCGCCTCGGAGATCCGCCCGGTGGGCCTCGGCGAGCTGCTGGCCCGGCTGGAGCAGCTGAAGCGGCGGCTCGCCGGGGAGGGCCTGTTCGCGGTGGAGCGCAAGAAGCCGCTGCCGTTCCTGCCGCAGTGCGTCGGGCTGGTCACCGGGCGCGGCTCGGCGGCCGAGCGGGACGTCCTGGAGAACGCCCGGCGGCGCTGGCCGGCCGTGCGCTTCGAGGTGCGCAACGTCCCGGTGCAGGGGGTCAGCGCGGTGGAGCGGGTGAGCGCGGCCGTGCGGGAGCTGGACGAGCACCCCGAGGTGGACGTGATCGTCGTGGCCCGCGGCGGCGGCAGCGTGGAGGACCTGCTGCCGTTCTCGGACGAGGGCCTGGTGCGGCTGGTCGCGGCCGCCCGTACGCCGGTGGTGAGCGCGATCGGGCACGAGCCGGACCAGCCGCTGCTGGACTTCGTGGCCGACCTGCGCGCCTCCACCCCGACCGACGCGGCCAAACGGGTGGTTCCGGACGTCGGTGAGGAGCTGGCCAAGGTCCGCCAGCTGCGCGACCGCGCCCGCCGGCAGGTGCTGTCCCGGGTCGAGCGCGAGCAGCACGGGCTGGACGGGGTGCGCAGCCGCCCGTCGCTGGCCGCCCCGCACCGGATGCTGGACGGTCGGGGGCAGGAGGTGGACGGCCTGCTGGAGCGGGCCCGGCGCACCCTGCGGCACCGGCTGGACCACGCGCAGAGCGACCTCGGGCACACCCTGGCCCGGGTGGTGGCGCTCTCCCCGGCGGCCACCCTGGAGCGCGGCTACGCGGTGCTCCAGCGCGCGGACGGCACGGTGGTGACGGACCCGGCGCAGGTCGCGCCCGGCGAGGGGCTGCACGCGCGGGTGGCGGGCGGCGGCTTCGACGTCACCGCGACTCCCGGGTAGTCGCCCGCCGCCGCGGGCCGGGGCTGGGGAGTGTCGGCCCGAGCCCCTACGCTGGCACCCATGGCAGAGCAGCAGGAGCAGCAGGACGCGGCGCCGAACCCGGACGACGCGCTGGGCTACGAGCACGCCCGGGACGCGCTGCTGGACGTCGTCCGGCAGCTGGAGACCGGCGGGACCTCGCTGGAGGAGTCGCTGGCCCTGTGGGAGCGCGGCGAGCAGCTGGCGAAGGTGTGCCAGCGCTGGCTGGACGGCGCCCGGGCCCGGCTGGACGCCGCGCTGGCCGCCGAGGAGGGCGCGGCTCCCGGCGGGGAGTGAGGCGGATCACATCCGCTTGGGGAATCGTTGAATCTTCACCTATGTTGGAGGAAGTGAACGGCTGCGGCCGATCGCCCCGACGAACCCCTTTTCCGCATGAGGTGCAGAAGCATGACCACCGACGCCCTGGTACTCGACGCCGCCGCTCAGGACCTCCTGTTCCGCGAGGCCCGCACCGCCAACACCTTCACCGACGAGCAGGTCTCCGACGAGCAGGTCCAGGCCATCTACGAGCTGGTCAAGTACGGCCCGACCGCCTTCAACCAGCAGCCGCTGCGCGTCGTCCTGGTCCGCTCGGCCGAGGGCCGCGAGCGCCTCGTCCGGCAGATGGCGGACGGCAACAAGGCCAAGACCGCCGCCGCCCCGCTGGTCGCCATCCTGGCCGTGGACAACGAGTTCCACGAGGAGCTGCCGACCCAGCTCCCGCACTTCCCCCAGGCCAAGGACCTGTTCTTCTCGGAGCGCAGCGTCCGTGAGCAGTCCGCCACGATGAACGGCGCCCTGCAGGCCGCCTACTTCATCATCGGCGTGCGCGCCGCCGGCCTGGCCGCCGGCCCGATGACCGGCTACGACGCCGAGGGCATCAACAAGGAGTTCTTCGGCGACGGCGAGCACTCGGTGCTGGCCGTGGTCAACATCGGCCGCCCGGGCGAGGACGCCTGGTTCCCGCGTTCGCCGCGCCTGGCCTACGACGAGGTCGTCACCACGGCCTGATCCGCCCCGCGCACGCCGAAGGGCCCCGCACCGGTTCGTCCGGCGCGGGGCCCTTCGGCATGCCCGGGAAGGCGGGCGGAAGCGGGGCTACTTGAGCGCCTGCGCCAGCTCGGCCAGCTCCTCGTAGGAGGCGGTGCCGGTGAGCAGGGTGGTCCCGGGGCCGGTCTGGACGGCCAGCGCGCGGTCCTTCTCGCCCTGCACCCGGTCCCAGGTGCGGCCGGCCACCTCGGAAGTGCCGTCCGACGCGGCGCCCTTGACGTGGTCGGCCAGCAGGGAGTCGCGCGGCACGTCGCTCTGCTCGATCGCCGCGTACCGGCCCGAGGGGGTCACGAAGCCCAGGTGCCAGGCGTTGCCCTTGCCGTTGTTCTGGTCGGCCGGCCGGTAACCGACCGAGGTGGCCCGCCACTTGTCCGACAGTCCCTCCGGGGAGAGCAGCGGGTACGGCGCGGCGCGCTTGGCGGAGGCCGCCTCCACCCGGTACCCGACCACGCGCACCGGGTCGCCGCCGGATCCGTGCGGGAGGAACAGGTACCCGATCCCGACGACGAAACCGACGGCCAGCATCGACAGGACCATGTCCCGTACGGTCTGCCGGCCCCTCATGCCCTTGCTGTCTGCTGCCACCCCCACATGGTGACTCATCCACATCCCCGGGCGGTCACCAGGGGTGTCCACGGACGGGTGATACCGGGCGAATCAGTGGTTTCCGCCACAGAGCAGCGACCTGCGCCACAGACAGTCATCTCGTGGGCAGATACGATCGCAATACCCTCACCACGGCGTTCGACCTGGCAGTAGTCGGGCGCTCACTGGCCGTCGCGTACAGAGAGGTAACGACGATGACCACGCAGTACCCGCACCACCTTCCCAGTGCCCTGGAGGTCGCGCCCGAGGCTCCGGACCGGAACCTCGCGCTCGAACTCGTCCGGGTCACCGAGGCGGCCGCGATGGCCGCCGGCCGGTGGGTCGGACGTGGCGACAAGAACGGCGCGGACGGTGCCGCCGTGAAGGCGATGCGCACCCTCGTCTCGACCGTGTCGATGAACGGCGTCGTCGTCATCGGCGAGGGCGAGAAGGACGAAGCCCCGATGCTCTACAACGGCGAGCGGGTCGGCGACGGCACCGGCGCCGAGTGCGACGTCGCGGTCGACCCGGTCGACGGCACCACGCTGACCGCCAAGGGCATGAACAACGCGGTGGCCGTACTGGCCGTCGCCGACCGCGGCACCATGTTCGACCCCAGCGCCGTGTTCTACATGGACAAGCTGGTGGCCGGCCCGGAGGCCGCCGAGTTCGTCGACATCACCGCCCCGGCGGCGGTCAACATCCGCCGGGTCGCCAAGGCCAAGGGCAGCGCCGTCGAGGACGTCACCGTCGTCGTGCTCGACCGCCCGCGCCACGACGGCCTGGTCCGGGAGATCCGCGAAGCGGGCGCCCGGATCAAGTTCATCTCGGACGGCGACGTGGCCGGCGCGATCATGGCCGCCCGCGAGGGCACCGGCGTCGACCTGCTGATGGGCATCGGCGGCACCCCGGAGGGCATCATCGCGGCCTGCGCGATGAAGTGCATGGGCGGCGTGATCCAGGGCCGGCTGTGGCCCAAAGACGACGCCGAGCGGCAGAAGGCCCTGGACGCCGGCCACGACCTGGACCGGGTCCTCACCACGGACGACCTGGTCAGCGGCGAGAACGTGTTCTTCGTCGCCACCGGGATCACCGACGGCGAGCTGCTGCGCGGCGTGCACTACCGCTCGGAGACCGCCACCACCAGCTCGCTGGTGATGCGCTCCAAGAGCGGCACCATCCGCGAGATCAACTCCACCCACAAGCTCTCGAAGCTGCGGGCGTACAGCGCGATCGACTTCGACCGCGCCAACTGAGCCCCACCCGAGCGCGCTTCGCGGCCCCGGCGGAATCCCCCTCCGCCGGGGCCGCGGTGCGTCGCCGTCCCGCTCTCGGGCCCGCTCCCGGGCCCGTCGTCACCCGGCTATCCGGCGCCGCGCGGCCGCCGTCACCAGGGCCGCCTCGCGCAGCTCCGTGTCCCGGCGCCGCCGCCGGGCCAGCACCACCCGCCGCTCGGCGGCCGTCAGCCCGCCCCAGACCCCGTACGGCTCCGGCTGGGCCAGCGCGTGCTCGCGGCACTCCAGCAGCACCGGGCAGCGGGCGCACACCTGCTTGGCCTGCTCCTCGCGCGACAGCCGGGCCGCCGTCGGCTCCTTGGAGGGCGCGAAGAACAGCCCCACCTCGTCCCGCCGACACGCGGCGCCGGTGTGCCAGGGGTTGTCCTCGCCCGCGGGGGAACCCGCCGGGCCGCCCTGCGGCTGCGGCTGCGGACGGACGCCGGGACGGCGCTCCAGGACCTGCGCAGCGGCGACTGGCGAGGTGGTGCGGGACTCGATCGGATGCAGCACGGCCGTACTCCTGACGAGGCTCTCGGACACGGGGACCCCTCGCTCCCCCGCCGGCCGCGAGCCCCCGCTGTCCTGCCCGGGCACGGCCGCTCGGCCGCCTCCGGTGCGCAGCCGTCCAAGAAGCGATGTGCGGAAGGAACTACCCCGCCCGGCCGCGATTCATGCACACTGCACGCAATCGACTACGCAGAGCACCGGCCACAACGTCGAGCGCCCGACCGGGAGTTGATCCCCGATCGGGCACTGTGCAGGTCAACGACGGTCAGTCGGTGCCGAGTTGGCGCCGCACCCATTCCTTCAGCTTCTTGCCCCGGCGCGGCTTCGCCTCGCAACCACCGAACAGCGCAAGGCCCTTGATCCGGACAACCGGAGCGTACGGGTCCGCCGCGGTCGTCTCCCGGACGTCGAAGCCGCCGAAGATGCCGATGCCGGATCCCTGCAGGCTCACGTTCTCCGGGACCCTGACCTGGACCCCGCCGAAGATCGCCGTCACCGTGATCTCCACCTCGGGGGACTCGAACACGGCGTCGGTCAGGTCGATCTCCACCCCGCCGAACGCGGCGAAGGCGCTCAGGTGCGAGCCCACCCGCCAACGGCCCTTGCGGGCCGCGCCGCCGAAGACCGCCACCACCGTCGGCGACTCCTGGCGCGCGGGCGGCTGCGGCGGCGGGCCCTGCGGGGCGCTCAGCGGCTGCTTCTCGAAGGACAGCGGGCGGGCCGGCAGGTCCCGGGTCAGCGGCACGAGGTCGCCGAAGGTCTTCGCGGCGTACGCGGCCTCGATCCGCTCCGCGTGCTCGTCCGCGTCCAGGCGGCCCTCGGCGTAGGCGTCCCGCAGCAGCTCCGCGACCTTCTCGCGGTCGGCGTCGGAGACCCGCAGGTCCGCCTCCGCGACCGGCGCGTGCGGCCGCGGCGCGGCCTCCGCCCTGGTCTCGGGCTTGAGTTCCGGCTCGGGTTCGGGCTTGGTCATCGGTACGGGCGCCGGCACCGGCGGCTGCCCCGAATCGTCGTGCGACGGCGAGTTGTCCACGGGGTCAGCCTAGTCGCTCGCACTCCTGCACGAGTGAGCCCGGTCACGCAAGGCTGCCCTGTCCGCATGCCGACTTCCACCGGGTCCTACCCTGGATGATGCTTCGCCGACGCAGCCGGACCAACTGGACAGCTAAGGACCGCCCCCATGGCTCCCACGCCAGACTTCGAGTACAGCGACCTGCTCCCCCTGGGCGCTGACCCGACCCCCTACCGCAAGATCACCTCCGAGGGTGTCTCCACCTTCGAGGCCGGCGGCCGCACCTTCCTCCAGGTCGAGCCCGAGGCGCTGCGGCTGCTGACGGCCGAGGCGATGCACGACATCTCGCACTACCTGCGCCCCGCCCACCTCGCCCAGCTGCGCCGCATCCTGGACGACCCGGAGGCCAGCCCCAACGACCGCTTCGTGGCGCTCGACCTGCTGAAGAACGTCAACATCTCGGCCGGCGGCATCCTCCCGATGTGCCAGGACACCGGCACCGCCATCGTCATGGGCAAGCGCGGCCAGAACGTGCTCACCGAGGGCGGCGACGAGTCCGCCATCGCGCGCGGCGTCCACGACGCGTACACCAAGCTCAACCTGCGCTACTCCCAGATGGCCCCGGTGACCATGTGGGACGAGAAGAACACCGGCAACAACCTGCCGGCCCAGATCGAGCTGTACGCCACCGACGGCGACGCGTACAAGTTCCTGTTCATGGCCAAGGGCGGCGGCTCCGCCAACAAGTCGTACCTGTACCAGGAGACCAAGGCCATCCTGAACGAGGCGAGCATGCTCTCGTTCCTGGAGCAGAAGATCCGCTCGCTGGGCACCGCGGCCTGCCCGCCGTACCACCTGGCCATCGTGATCGGCGGCACCAGCGCCGAGTTCGCGCTGAAGACCGCCAAGTACGCCTCGGCGCACTACCTGGACAACCTGCCGACCTCGGGCGACGCCAGGACCGGCCACGGCTTCCGCGACCTGGAGCTGGAGGCCAAGGTCACCGAGCTGACCCAGAAGATCGGCATCGGCGCCCAGTTCGGCGGCAAGTACTTCTGCCACGACGTGCGCGTGGTGCGCCTGCCGCGGCACGGAGCCTCGCTCCCGGTCGCGATGGCCGTCTCCTGCTCCGCCGACCGCCAGGCGCTCGGCAAGATCACCGCCGAGGGCGTGTTCCTGGAGCAGCTGGAGACCGACCCGGCGAAGTACCTGCCGGACACCACGGACGAGCACCTGGACGACGACGTGGTGCGCGTCGACCTCGACCAGCCGATGTCCGCGATCCGCGCCGAGCTGTCCAAGTACCCGGTGAAGACCCGGCTCTCGCTCACCGGCACCCTGGTCGTCGCCCGCGACATCGCCCACGCCAAGATCAAGGAGCGCCTGGACGCCGGCGAGGGCATGCCCAAGTACCTCCAGGACCACCCGGTCTACTACGCGGGCCCGGCCAAGACCCCCGAGGGCTACGCCTCCGGCTCCTTCGGCCCGACCACGGCCGGCCGGATGGACTCCTACGTCGACCAGTTCCAGGCCGCCGGCGGCTCGATGGTCATGCTGGCCAAGGGCAACCGCAGCAAGCAGGTCACCGACGCCTGCGCCGCGCACGGCGGCTTCTACCTCGGCTCGATCGGCGGCCCGGCCGCCCGCCTCGCCCAGGACTGCATCAAGAAGGTCGAGGTGCTGGAGTACGCCGAGCTCGGCATGGAGGCGGTCTGGCGCATCGAGGTCGAGGACTTCCCGGCCTTCATCGTCGTCGACGACAAGGGCAACGACTTCTTCCGCGAGACCACTGAGGGCCCGCTGATCACCAACCTGCGCGTCCGCTCCAAGGAGTAGTCCCGCACGCCCCCGCCCCGCCCCGGTCGCCCCTGCGGCCGGGGCGGCGGTGTTCCCAGGCGGTGGACGGCAGCCGGCCGCGGCCGGCGGGCGCCGTCCGGCACTCAGGCGTCGTCCGGCGCTCAGGCGTCGAAGTCGTACTCCAGGACGTAGGAGGCGGCGTCCAGGATCATCTCGTTGAGCTCGACGACCTGGCCCTCGTCGGCGAAGGCGGTGCGGCAGATCAGGATGACGGGGGTGCCGGCGGACAGCTCCAGGCGGGCGGCCTCCTCGGCGCCGGGCATCCGGGAGCGGACCTCCTCGCGGAAGTGCACGGGCTTGGCGCCGATCTCGGCGAGCCGGGCGTAGGTGCCGCCGGGGCCGGTGTCCTCGCGGGTGATCGCGGTGCCCGCGACCAGGACGGCGGGCAGGTAGGAGGTCGACAGCAGCACCGGCTTGCCGTCGAGGACGAAGCGGCGGTGCCGCACGCACATCGGGGCGCCCGGGGCGGCCCCGAGCATCCGGGCCACGTGCTCGGGCGCGCCCTGCTCGGTGACGGACACCTGGTCGACCACCAGGCTGCGGTTGTCGATGTCCGCCGACCATATCGACCGGCCGGACCCCCACTGCCCCTGCGCCAGCCGCTGGATGCCGCGCCGGCGCAGCGGCCGGAAGTCCCGGACGAAGACCCCGGCGCCGCGGCGCGCCTCGGCGATGCCCTCGCTCTGCAGCACGCCCAGGGCCTGGCGGGCGGTCATTCGGGCCACGCCGTACTCGTCCATGAGGTCGTTCTCGCCGGGCAGGCGGTCGCCCGCGCGGTACCGGCCGCTGTCGATGGCCGTTTTCAGCGCTTCGGCGATCCGCTGGTACTTGGGCTGCTTGTCGCCATTGCTGCCGGTCATCGCCGCTCCCTCTGCCTCGGACAAATCGTAGGCGTGCCCGCGGTCGCCGGTAAGGAGATACGACCGTTGACATCTCTAGAGATATTAGCTTCTCTAGAGATGCTGGCCAGTCGCCGACCAGAGCGAGGAGCAGCACGGTGAGCACCCGACAGCGAAACACCCCGGCCTACCGGCCCCACGTGGGTGAACTCGTCCTCGACCGGAGGACCGGACGCACCGGCATCTACATGGACACCATCGGCGGCGAGCACTACCTGCGCCCCGAGCCCGGCGGCCGGGAATGGACGGCCGACCCCCACCAGGTCGCCCCCGCCCCCGGGGCGGGCGATTCAGCCGAATACGATCTTCCTCGGCAATTTCGGCAAAACGCGGGCAAACGGCGGCATTCCGACCACCGCAATACCCCCGGGTGAATCCGGAATTCCGGAACGTCCCGCACCCGCCGTCGGGCACGTTACGGATATCGCCGGTCACCATGAGTGCACCGCGGGCATGTTTCGGCCACCCGGTTGACACCTATGGGGAATTGGCGTGCCCATAACCACCGGTGCCCCCGCGCCCGGACGGGGGCGACGGGGGCACGCGACCGGCACGGCTCACGCGTGGCCGAAGACGATGCTCTCCGGCTCGTACTTCTCGCCCGGCTTGCCGGTGTCCGGCTTGGCCGGCTCCAGCAGGTGGTCGGCCTCGTCGCCGAAGATCCCGTTCTCGATCGCGTTCTTCCGGTCGGCACTCGGCTCGGTGTACTCGGTCGGGTCCGAGGTCGCGGCGACCGCGCCCTCGACAGCCTGGCCGGCCTCCACAGCGGAGTCCGGGGCCGGGGTCTGCGCCTGGTTCTCGGGCGTCGACGGCACCGGGGTCTCGCTCTGGTCGTTGGCCATTGGCGGCCGCCTTTCGGTCATCAAATGTCGTCAGCCCGACCGGCTTGGCGCGGGCGCGGGCACAGTATCGTAGGGTTGATTAAATGTCCGATAAACATCGTGCGGCTTGCGGGACCGTCCGGCAGAGTCGGGCGTCCGCCTAAGCTGAAGCACCGCGGCGGACCGCCGAGCGCCCTTTCACGAAATCGACACCACAGGCCATCGGGGGACTTCATGGAGTTTCAGGAGACGCCGCCCTCGCCCGCGCTGCGCTTCCAGGTCCTCGGCCCGGTCCAGGCCTGGCTCGACGGGAAGCCCGTCTCCCTCGGCTCCCCCCAGCAACAGGCGGTCCTGAGCGCCCTCCTGCTGCACGCCGGCCGCCCGGTCACCACCCAGGACCTGGTCGACGCCCTGTGGGGCGATCGCCCGCCGGCCCAGGCGGTCGCCGCCCTGCGGACCTACGTCTCCCGGCTGCGCTCGGTCATCGAGCCGCGCCGCGAGGTCCGCGCACCCGCCGAGCTGCTGGTCTCGGTCGCCGACGGCTACGCCTTGCGCATCCCGGGCGAGGCCCTCGACCTGACGGTCTTCGAGCGGCTCTGCGCCGAGGCCGCGGCCGCCCGGACGAACGGCGACAAGCAGGAGGCGCACCGACTGCTGACCGAGGCACTGGGCCTGTTCAGCGGCCGCCCGCTCACCGGCATCCCCGGCCCCTACGCCGACACCCAGCGGCTCCGACTGGCCGAGCGCCAGGTGGCCGCCGCCGAGGACCTGTGCGCCGCCGCCCTCGCCATCGGCCAGCACGCGGAAATCGTCGGAGAGCTCAACAACCTGACGACGGAACATCCGCTGCGCGAACGGCTGCGCGAACTCCTGATGCTGGCGCTGTACCGCTGCGGCCGCCAGGCCGAGGCCCTCGGCGTCTACACCGACACCCGCAAACTGCTCATCGAGGAACTCGGGGTGGAACCGGGCGTCGGCCTGTCCACGATGCACACCCGCATCCTCGCGGCCGACCCCGCGCTCGCCCTCCCGGCCGTGCCCGAAGCGGCGGCGAAGGACCGGCCCACCGCCCCGGCACCGGCCCAACTCCCGGCCGACGTGCTGGACTTCAGCGGCCGCACCGAGCTGGTGAGCGACCTCTCGACGGTCCTGATGAACGCCACCGGCCAGGCCGTGGTGGTCACTTCGCTGGCCGGCATCGGCGGCGTCGGGAAGACCACCCTCGCGGTCCACGTCGCCCACCGGGTCCGGGCCGAGTTCCCGGACGGGCAGCTGTACGTCGACCTGCGCGGCGCCGGCGCCTCGCCGGCCGACCCGGTCGTCGTCCTCGGCGACTTCCTCCACGCCCTCGGTGTCACCGAGAACCCGGAGTCGATGGAGCAGCGCGCGGCGCTCTACCGCTCGCTGCTCGCCAACCGGCGGATGCTCATCCTGCTGGACAACGCGCGGGACGCCGACCAGATCCGGCCGCTGATCCCGGGCGTCTCCGGCTGCGCGGTGCTCGCCACCAGCCGTTCCCGGCTCGCCGGCATCCCCGGCGCGCAACTGTTCGACGTCGAGGAGCTGACTCCGCGGGAGGCCCTGGCACTGTTCTCGGCCATCGTCGGGGAGCAGCGGGTCGCCGCGGAGCCGGAGGCGGCCATGGCGGTGGTCACCGCGTGCGGCTTCCTGCCGCTGGCGGTCCGCATCGCCGCCGCCCGGCTGGCCAGCCGGCCGCGGTGGAGCGTCTCCGACCTGGCCCGTCGGTTAGCCGACCAGCGTCACCGCCTGGACGAGCTCCAACTCGGCAACCTCGCCGTGGAGACCACCATCGGGCTCGGCTACGGACAGCTGTCCACGGCCGAGGCCCGCGCCTTTCGACTGCTCGCGCTGATCGACTCCCCCGACATCCCGCTCGCGGCCGCCGCGGCACTCCTCGGCGTGGACGAGGACACCGCCGAGGAGCTCGTCGAGGCCCTGGTGGAGGCGAACATGCTGGAGTGCTTCACCCCCGGCCGCTACCGCTACCACGATCTGCTCCGCCTCTACGCCCAGCGGCAGAACGACCGGTCGGGCGACGGCGGAGAGCAGGAACGGGCCGTCCTGCGGCTGCTCGACCTGCTGATCCCGACCGTCCGCAACGCGGCCCGGACCCTCGAACCGGACGACCCCGAGCCCGAGCTGCTCACCACGCCGTCCTCGCCCGGGATCGGCCTGCCGACCAGCGGTTCCGCCCAGTCCTGGCTCCGGAGCGAGAGCGCCCTCCTGCTCAACTCCACGGCGGCGGCGGCGAACGGGCCCCGCTCCTCGCAGCACGCGGCGATCGACCTGTTGATCCTGCTGTACGGCCTCGATCCGGACCCGACCCACGGCCCCCAGGTACGACCGGTGCTGGAAGCCCTCGGACGCGAGGCGGAGCTCCGCGACGACTCCGCCGCACTCGCCCGGGTGCACTTCGTCCTGGGTGCCCTGAACTACGTCACCAGTGACTTCCAGGGCGCCGAGCACTCGCTGCGCCGCAGTCTGGACCACCAGTCACCGGACGTCCCGACCGTCCAGCTGCTGGCCACCGCCAACATCCTGGGCGTGATCCTGAGCCTGGGCAACCGCCCGGCCGAGGCCCTGCCGTTCATGGAACAGGCCCGGGCCACCAGTCAGGCGGGCGGCGCGCCCCCCCCCCCCGCCCGCCACCTCCACAACCAGGGCCCGGCCCACCACCCGCCAGGGGGTTCCCAAACCGCGGGACGGTCAGCCCGGGTCGGTGTCGCC
>NZ_JBHXTL010000133.1:0-11283 GCF_042677365.1 Kitasatospora sp. NPDC127116 | reverse complement strand
CAATTCTGGCGGTGGGCGCGCCGACCGCCGAGGCCCGCATCGTCAGCAACATGGCCCGGGCCCAGCACCGGCTCGGGATGACCGAGACGGCGGTCCGGTCCGCCGGTGACGGTGTCGCCGCCGCCCGGGAGTCCAAGAACGGCCCGCTGCTCGCCCAGACCCTCTACCAGCTGGGCGTGGTGCTCTCCGGCGGCGACGCCGTTCCGCACCTGCGGGAGGCGCACCGGCTCTACCAGTCGCAGCAGAACCCCCTGTGGGAGGGCTACACCCTGGCCAGGCTCGCCTCGGCCCTGCTGGTCGCCGAGCAGCCCGCCGAGGCGGCCTCGGCGGCCGGCGAGTCGCTGGCGATCGGCCAGGAGCTGGGCTCCGCCTACTGCCAGGGCCTGGCGAACGCCGCACTGGGCGAGGCCCTGTTGGCGCTCGCCCAGCCGGCTCGCGGACTCGCCTGCCTCCAGGAGGCCCATGCGATCTTCACGCGGCTCGGTGTGCCTGAGGCCTCCCCCGTGGCGGACCTCATCTCCCAGCAGCACACCGAGCCCCTCTCTCCCCCCGCGCCGTAAGGCTTCCGCTCCCCCGCGGAGAACCTCCCCCGTTCCGCGCGTCGGCGCCCCCGCAGCCCCCCGGCTGCGGGAGCGCCCTCAACGCTTCCCCGGCGCTGGACTCCACTGTGCACCGGACCGATTGACGTTCGATAAACGTCCGATAGTCAGCCTGCGGATCGGCAAAACCGCAGGTCATCGACGTTCCCCTGGCGCGCTGTCCGGCGTGCGCGGCCACGCGCACAACCCCGCCCGCACCCCCGTGCTTCCGCAACCCCGGCCACAACCACCCAAGCGCGGCGAGTTGGCCGGAAAGGGACCCCACGGCACAGTGATCACGCATATTCTCAGATGCCAGTACGCACACGAGTGTCTGCTCGGAAACGCATCGGGGTGCCGTCCGTCCGCGTGGTGCGCAGAGCGTGACGTACCGCCACCGGCAGCGGCCCGCGGGGCCGCGGAGGAGCCACCGGAGGCCACGGGTGGAAGGGTGCCTCGCAACGTGACGACCGGACAGATATCGGACCCGTTCCCCGTCGACGAGGACGCCGGCGACGACGAACCCGAGGTACGGCGGCGGCGGGCGGCCCGGGCACTGCAGGCGGTCGCCTTCGACACCATCGGCACGGAGTACGGCGAGGCGTTCCCCGCCAAGGACGGACAGCTGGCCTGCGGCCGGCGGCTGCTCGCCGAGCTCGAACCCGGCGCCCGGGTGCTGGACGTCGGCTGCGGCACCGGCGAACCGACCGTCCGCCAGCTGGTCGCCGACGGTCTGCGGGTGACCGGCGCGGACCTCTCCGACGGCATGCTCACGCTGGCCCGGCGGACCGCCTTCCCAGGCGTTTTCGCGCCGGTGTTCCATCGGATCGACCTGTACGATCTGGCCACCGAGCGTGCGGACCGGGTCTGGAACGCCCCCGAACTGGGGCCGGACGGCCGGGGCCGCTTCGCCGCCGTCACCGCGTTCTTCTCGCTGATCCTGCTGCCGCAGGACGAGATCCCGACCGTGCTGCGGCAGCTGCGCGAACTCCTGCGGCCGGGCGGACTGCTGGCGCTCGGTATGGTCGAGGCGGACCTGGATCACGTTCCGCTTCCGTTCCTTGGCAGAGAGCTGCGGATCAGTGGGTATCTGAGGGAGGATCTGGAGCGGGTTCTGGTCTCGGCCGGCTTCGCCGTCGAGGAGTGCTCGGGGCATCCGTACGCACCGGCCAGTACCTCGCTGCCGCCGGAGGAACAGCTGTTCCTGCGCTGTCGACGCGTCGGCTGATCGAACCGGGACAGGGCCGGCCGCACCCGCGGCCGGTGCAACAGAACAGCTCACCGACCACACCGAATCCAGGACAGGCAGCCGTGCGCGACCAGCTCAAGACCGAGGCGGAGCAGCCGCCCGCCGTCCCGGGCCAGCGCCGCCAGGTCCCGGCCGCGGCACCGGCCCCGGCGACGGCCCTGCCGGCCGCCCCGGTACGACGGGCGGGCGCACGGCCGGAACGCACCGAGATGGCGGACCGCCTGGCGTACCTCGACTCGGCGACCCGGCGGATCAACAGCGCCCTCGACCTCGCCGCGACGCTGCGCAACATCGGCCGGGTGCTGGTCCCGACGCTCGCCGACGCCGCCGTCGTCCACCTGCGCGACCCGCTGCCCAACGTCGAACGCGAACCCGGCTTCCCGGAGGAGCTGCGGATACACCACAGCACCGGCACCCGGATCGGCCGCCGCGGCCGCCCGAGCGGTCTGGACGACCGGCGCCGCTCCCGCTACGGCGCCCGCTCGACCGCCGACGGCGGCCCGGCCACCCCGGTGACCCGCGGCGGGGCGCTCGCCCACGCCCTGCTGAGCCGCCGCCCCGCCGAGGCCGCCGTCCTCGGCACCCCCGCCGCCGAACGCGCCGAGACGCTGCTGCGCGAGCTGTACGGCACCCGCGGGGTGGCCCGGCTGGCCGCCGGCACCTCCGTCCTCGCCCTGCCGCTGCGCGGGCGCAAGGCCGTGCTCGGGCTGCTGATACTGATCCGCCGCCCTCCCGAACGCACCGGCCGCCCGGTCTTCGACGCCGCGGACACCGCGACCGCGGCGCACCTCGCCACCCAGGCCGGGCTGGCCGTGGACACCGCACTGCGCTACGCCCGCGAGTGGGAGATCGCCAACGAACTCCAGCGCAGCATGCTGCCGCTGCGCCTGCCGCAGTCGCACGGCGTCCGGATCGCCCAGCGCTACCTGCCCGGCGAGCGCGGCGCACAGGTCGGCGGGGACTGGTACGACGCCGTCCCGCTGCCCGGCAACCGGGTCGCCCTGATCGTCGGCGACGTGATGGGCCACTCGCTCACCTCGGCCGCCATCATGGGCCAGCTGCGCACCAGCGCCCAGACCCTGGCCGCCCTCGACCTGCCGCCGCACGAGGTGCTCTACCACCTGGACGAACAGGCCCAGCGGCTCGGCCGGGAACAGCACCTGGCCACCTGCGTCTACGCGGTGTACGACCCGATCGCCAACCGGGTGGTGATGGCCAACGCCGGACACGTCCCACCGGTGCTGGTCCGCCCGGACGGCATCGCCGAACTGGTCGAACTGGACTCCGGGGCACCGATCGGCGTCGGCGGGGTGGACTTCAACTCCGTCGAACTGCCCGCACCGCCCGGCTCGGCCCTGCTGCTGTTCACCGACGGCCTGGTGGAGACCCGCACCCGCCCGATCAGCGACGGCCTGGAGATGCTGCGCGCCCGGATCGCCGCCGCCCGCTGGCAGTCCCCCGAGCAGCTGTGCCAGGAGGCGCTGCGGATCCTGCCGCCCGGCGACCGCGGCGACGACATCGCCCTGCTCGGCGCCTGCTTCGACGGCATCCCGGCCGGGGACGTCGCGCACTGGTACCTCCAGCCGCGCAACGAGACTCCGGGCCGGGCCCGCCGACTGGCCGCGCACACGCTGCGCCGCTGGGGGCTGGACGAGCTGAGCGAGGCGACCGAGCTGATGGTCAGCGAGCTGGTCACCAACGCCGTCCAGCACGCGACCCGGCCGGTCACCCTGAGCCTGGTGCGCACCGCCCGGCTGCGCTGCGAGGTCGGCGACGACAGCCCGCTGCTGCCGCGCCCGCGCCGCACCGGGCCGGAGGACGAACGCGGGCGCGGGCTGCAGATAGTGGCCCGGTGCGCGGACCGCTGGGGTGCGACCAGGCTGGGCACCGGCAAGGTGGTCTGGTTCGAACAGCGGCTGCCCGCGGGGATGTGACCGCGCCCCCTCCAACGCGGGGGCGCGAACGCGGGAGCGCCCGGCGGGAACGGATCCCACCGGGCGCCCCGTACGGGTCGTCCGACCACTGCCCCCGGGCCGGGGCTCCTCGGGCCGGGCCTTCTGGGGCCTAGTCTTCTGGGGCCGGGGCTCCTGGGGCCGGGGCCGTCAGATCCGGGTCGGCTCCACGGCCGGCTGCTCGGCCGGCTCCCGCGTCCCGTCCTCGGCCGGCCGTCGCGCGAGCCGGGCCATCAGCTGCTCGCCCTCCATGTCCACCCGCGGCACGACCTTCTCCAGCCGCTTCGGGAACCACCAGGCGGCCTTGCCGAACAGCGCCATCGCGGCCGGCACCAGCGCCATCCGCACCACGAAGGCGTCCACCAGCACGCCCACCGCGAGGGCGAATCCGATCGGCTGGACGACCGGATCGTGGCCGAAGACGAACGAGCCGAACACCGCCACCATGATCAGCGCGGCCGCCGTGACCACCCGGGCCCCGTTCCGCACCCCGGCCACCACGGCCTCGCGCGGCGCCGCGCCGTGGACGTGCTGCTCCTTCATCCCGGAGACCAGGAACAGCTCGTAGTCCATCGCCAGCCCGAACAGCACGCCGATCAGCAGGATCGGCACGAAGCTCACCACCGGCCCGACCTTGGGCACGTCGATCAGCCCGTCCAGCCAGCCCCACTGGTAGACCGCGACCACCGCGCCGAGCGAGGCGGTGACGCTGAGCAGGAAACCGGCCACCGCCTTGAGCGGGACGAGCACCGAGCGGAACGCCAGCGCCAGCAGCACCACCGCGATCCCGACGATCACCGCGAGGAAGGGCGGCAGCGCCTGGCCGAGCTTGGTGGAGACGTCGATGTTGGCGGCCGTGGTGCCGGTGACGGCGATGTCCGCGCCGGTCTCCGCCTTCAGCTCCGCCTTCCGGTCGCGGATCTCGTTGACCAGCGCCTCGGTGTCCGCGTGGTCCGGACCGGTCTGCGGGATGACGGTCACCAGCGCGGTGCGGCTCTCCTGGTCGACGGTCGGCGGCAGCAGCGTCCCGACGCCCTTGAGGGTCTGGAGCTTCGCGGCCACCTCCCGCACCGCCTGCTCGGGCTGCGGCGCGCCGTGGGCGTCCACCACGACCACCAGCGGAGCGTTGAAACCCGGCCCGAAGCTCTCGCCGACCAGGTCGTACGCCTTGCGCGCGTCCGTCCCGGCGGCCTGCGAACCGCCGCTCGGCAGACCGAGGTTCAGGCTCGCGGCGGGCACCGCCAGGGCGCCCAGCCCGGCCAGGGCGACCAGCAGGACGGGCAGCGGGCGGCGGACCACGAAGCGGCCCCAGCGCTCGCCCATGGTGGTGCGGTTGTTGGCGGTCAGGGCCCGCTTCCAGATCGGCAGCCGGTCGATGGCCCGGCCGGTGAAGCCCAGCACGGCGGGCAGCAGCGTGATCGCGACCAGGACGGCCACCACGACGGCCCCGGAGGCGGCCAGACCCATCACGGTGAGGAAGGGCACGCCCGCGACGGCGAGTCCGGCGAGCGCGACGACCACGGTCAGACCGGCGAAGACGACGGCGCTGCCGGCGGTCGCGGTGGCCCGGGCGGCGGCCTCCTCCGGCTCCAGGCCCTCGTCCAGGTGGCGGCGGTACCGGAAGAGGATGAACAGCGCGTAGTCGATGCCGACCGCGAGGCCGACCATCAGGGCCAGCACCGGCGCGGTGGTGATGATCTCGAAGGAGCCGGTGAGCGTCAGCAGGCCGGCCATCGTCACGCCGACGCCGACCAGCGCGGTCAGCAGCGGCAGCCCGGCGGCGACCAGCGTGCCGAGGGTGACCACCAGCACCAGCCCGGCCACCACCAGACCGATCGCCTCGCTGCCGCCCTCGATCCGGGCCATCGTGTTGTACGCGTCGCCGCCGAAGGCCACGTCCAGCCCGGCCGCGCGGGCCGGTTCGGCGGCGGCCTTCACGGCGTCGCGCTGCCGGTCGGTGACATCGGCGAGCTTGTGGTCGAAGGAGACCAGCGCGAGCGCGACCTTCCCGTCCGGCGAGAGCGCGCCGGTGGCGTACGGGTCCGGCACCGCGGCCACGCCCGGCACCTGGGCGATCCGGGCGACGGCCTCGCCGACCGCCCTGCTCGCCTCGGGCGTCCCGATGCCGCCGGGCGCGCCGGCGGCGAAGACGACCTGCGCGGAGCCGTGGCCCTGCGCCGGGAAGGTGTCCTTGATCCGGTCCAGGGTGGCCTGCGCCTCGGTGCCCGGGACCTTGAACTCGTCGGTGGTCTTGCCGGCGAAGGCGCCCGCGGCCCCGCCGATGGCGAGGAGCAGGGCGATCCAGACGGCGGCGACGGCCCGTCGCCGCCGGAAGCAGTATCGGCCCAGTCGGTACAGGTACGTGGCCATCGGCGGTCCCTCGGGTCGGTCAGGGCAGGTCGCGTCCCACCGTAGACCGAACTTTGTCGGGTGACAAAGTTGACCGACAAGATCGCACGACACAGTTGCCCGCCCGTGGCGCTACCCTGACTGGATGGCCCACGTCCCCGCCTCCGAACGCCGACCGCAACTGGTCCAGGCCGCGATCGACCTGATGACCAGGGAGGGAATCGCCGCTGGCAGCACCCGCGCGATCGCGGCCGAGCTGGGCGTGGCGCAGGCGACGGTGCACTACACCTTCGGCACCAAGAAGGACCTCTACCGGGCGGTCGTCCAGCAGCTGAAGTCCGACTTCGTCGGCGAGGTGCGCGCCGCCTCCCCCGGCGACGGCGCGTTCGGCGAGCAGGTCCGCACCCTGGTGCTCGCGCTCTGGGAGGCCGCCACCGGCGAGCACGGACGCTGCGTGCTGCTGAGCGAGTTCGGGGCGCTGGCCATGCGCGACCCGGACATGCAGGAGATCATGCTCGGGCTCCAGCACGACATCGAGGGCACCGCCACCGAGATGCTCGACGCCCTCGCGGCCGCCCACGGCCTGAGCCTGGCGCTGCCCGCCCGCCGGATCGCCGTCCACTTCCTCGGCGGCTTCGACGGCCTGACGGCCCGCCACCTCACCCTGCGCCGGCCCGGCGACCGGCCCGACCAGGACACCCTGGAGGCACTGGAGCTCCTCGTCGCGACGACGGTCGGACTCTGCCTGGGCACCCCGGCGGCGGAACTCCGCCGGCCGGACGCCCTGCGCGCTGCGCGCTAGCTAGGAAACGATCCGGACCGGCAGTTCGACGAGCACCTCGCGCAGCGCGGCCGCGAAGCGCTCGTACTCGGCGTTGCGGGCCGAGCCCGGCCGGACGGCCAGCCCGATCCTGCGGCCGGGCTGCGGTGCGGCGAAGCGGACGGCGGCCAGCCGGTCGGTGCGCCCGGCCTCGACGTCCAGCGCGGTGGCGGGCAGCAGGGTCACCCCGAGGCCGCCGGCGACCAGCTGGACCAGGGTGGACAGGCCGGCCGCGCGGGTGGTCGAGCCCGCCGGGTCGGCGCCGACCTCGCGGCAGATGTCCAGCGCCTGGTCGCGCAGGCAGTGGCCCTCCTCCAGCAGCAGCACCTCCAGGTCGAGCAGCACGTCGCGCGGGACGTCGATCCGCCCGGCGAGCGGGTGGCCGGGCGGGGTGAGCAGGACGAAGTCCTCGTCGAACAGCGGGATGTCCTTGGTCGGCGAGGCCCCGCCGGCCGGCAGCGCGAGCAGCAGGACGTCCAGCCGCCCGGCGGCCAGGCCCTCCAGCAGCGAGGGGGTGCGCTCCTCGTGGACGTGCAGCTCCAGGTCCGGGAAGCCGTCGCGGACCAGCCGCAGCACGGTGGGCAGCAGGTAGGGCGCGACGGTCGGGATGACGCCCAGGTGCAGCGGCCCGGTGAACGGACGGCGGGCGGCCTCGACCTCCTCGGTGAGGGCCTGCAGCGAGGCGAGCACCCGGCGCGCGTGCTGGTGCACACGCTCCCCCAGTGGGGTGACGATCACCTTGCGCGTCGTACGCTCGACCAGCTGTGCGCCCAGCGACTCCTCCAGCGCCGCGACCGCCCCGGACAGCGCGGGCTGGCTGGTCCCGGTGGCGGCGGCGGCCTCCCGGAAGTGCCGGTGCTCGGCCACCGCGACGAAGGCGCGCAACTGGGCGACGGTCGGGGTGCGCGGGCTGCGGGCTGTGGCGCTCGACACAGTCGGGTCGCCCTTGGGGCCGCCGTTGCGGCGGGGAACCGGCCGCGACGTGGGGGATTCAGTACTGATAACAATCTCCGATCAGACACATCCAGTGTAGCTATTTCCCTGATCAGTCCACGATGTGGAACTGTGAGTGGTGTCCGGATTCCGGACAAGCTCCCCTCATCTCACTTCAGGAGAAGCGAACGTGCTCACGATCGGTGACAAGTTCCCCGAGTTCGACCTCAAGGCCTGTGTCGACCTGGACGCCGCGAGCGCCTTCGCCGATATCAACCACAAGTCCTACGAGGGCAAGTGGAAGATCGTCTTCTTCTGGCCGATGGACTTCACCTTCGTCTGCCCGACCGAGATCGCCGCGTTCGGCAAGCTGAACGACGAGTTCGCCGACCGCGACGCCCAGGTCCTCGGCGTCTCCGGCGACTCCGAGTTCGTGCACCACGCCTGGCGCAAGGACCACAAGGACCTGCGCGACCTGCCCTTCCCGATGCTGGCCGACATCAAGCACGACCTGATGCGCGCCTGCGGCGTCGAGGGCGAGGACGGCACCGCCCAGCGCGCCGTCTTCATCGTCGACCCGAACAACGAGATCCAGTTCGTCATGGTCACCGCCGGCTCCGTCGGCCGTAACCCCAAGGAGGTCCTGCGGGTGCTGGACGCCCTGCAGACCGACGAGCTGTGCCCGTGCAACTGGAACAAGGGCGAGGACACCCTCGACGCCCAGGCCCTGCTGGCGGGCTGACCCATGGCTCTCGACGACCTGAAGGCCGCCCTCCCGGACTACGCCAAGGACCTCAAGCTCAACCTGGGCTCGGTCATCGGCAACTCCGACCTCCCCGCCCAGCAGCTCTGGGGCACCGTGCTGTCCTGCGCGATGGTCACCCGCAGCCCCGGCCTGCTGCGCGAGCTGGAGCCCGAGGCCAAGGCCAACCTGTCCCCGGAGGCGTACAACGCCGCCAAGGGCGCGGCCGCGATCATGGGGATGAACAACGTCTACTACCGGACGCTGCACCTGCTCTCCGACAAGGAGTACAGCACGATGCGGGCCGGTCTGCGGATGAACATCATCGGCACCCCGGGCGTCGAGAAGGTCGACTTCGAGCTCTGGTGCTTCGCGGTCTCCGCCATCAACGGCTGCGGCCAGTGCCTCGACTCGCACGAGGCCGTGCTGCGCAAGGCCGGCGTCGAGCGCGAGGTCGTCCAGGCCTCGATGAAGATCGCCGCCGTCCTCCAGGCCGTGGCCGGCGTCCTCGACTCCGAGGCCGCCCTCGCCGCCGTCACCGCCTGACGCACCCGGCACCCCGACGGGCCCTCCCGGACACCATGTCCGGGAGGGCCCGTCGTCGTTCTCCCCACCACCGGCAGTCCGGCACGGCGGAGGTTCAGTCGGTGGCGGGTGCGGCCGGCGGGGCGGAACCGGTGGCCGCTGCACGCTCGCCGGTGCGCTCGGCGCTGCGCCCGGCGGCCTGTCCGGCCGTCCGTTCGGCGGCCTCGCGGGCGGCTTCGAGCGCGGTGAAGACGGCCTGGCCGGCCTCGTTGCGCCGGCGCAGGTGGGTGACCACGGTGTTGGTGACGGCGATCAGCGGGACGGCGACCACCGCGCCGCCGATGCCCCCGATGATGCCGCCGGCCGCGACGCCGAGCACCACGCCGAGCGGGTGGACCCTTACGGCCCGGCCGAGGATCAGCGGCTGGAGGATGTGACTCTCCACCTGCATCACCACCACCAGCACCACCAGCACCATCAGCGCCGTCCACGGCCCCTGGGTGACCAGCGCGATCAGCACCGCGACGGTGCCGGTGACCAGTGCGCCGACCAGCGGGACGAAGGCGCCCAGGAAGATGATCACGGCCAGCGGCAGGGCCAGCGGCACGCCCAGCAGATCGACGCCGATGCCGATGCAGAGCGCGTCGATGAAGGCCACGCAGACCGTGCCGCGCACATAGGCGGTGAGCGTCGCCCACGCCTTCGGGCCGGCCCCGGCCATCGCGAAGCGGGAGTGCCGCGGCAGCCCGCGCAGCGCCCAGTTCCAGATCTTCGCCCCGTCGTAGAGGAAGAAGAAGGTGGTGAAGAAGGTCATCAGCAGTGCGGTCAGCACCTCGACGGCGATCTGCGCGCCGGTGATCGAGGCCGAGGTGAGCTGATCGGTGTTGGTGGTGATGGCCTTGGTGATCTGGTTGGCGAAGTCGGTGATCTGCTGCTGGGTCAGGTGCAGCGGCCCGGTGACCAGCCAGTCCCGCATCTGGTTGACGCCGGTCTTCACCTGGGTGGTGACGTCCGAGAGGTTGGTCGACACCTGCCAGACCACGAACCAGCCGACCAGTCCGATCCCGGCGAGACCGCTGAGGAACACCCCGCCCGCCGCCAGCGAGCGCGGCACCCCGCGCCGGCGCAGCCAGGAGACCGAGGGCTCCAGCAGCGCGGTGATCAGCAGCGAGGCCAGCACCGAGAAGGCGACCAGCCGCAGCATGTCGACCACGTAGAAGACGACGTAGAGCGCGGCTCCGAGCAGCAGCAGCCGCCAGGTCGACTCCGCGGCCACCCGCAGCCCCCACGGCACCGCCTCGGCGGGGGTGGCCGGGCGGCCGGGGTGGTACTCCCGCCCGAACCCGGCGTGCGCGACCGGCGCGGGCGCGGCGACCGGGGCCGCCGCGGCGGACGGCGGGACCGCCTCGGCCGCCGGGGCCGGGTCGGCCCGCGGGACCGGGACCGGTCCGGGCGCCTCGACGAGTGCCGGGACGTGCCCGTCCACGAGCGCCGGAACGTTCCCGGCGGCCGGCCCCGGGAGGGCCGGCTCGTGCGGGTCGGCCGCCATCGCGGCCCGCCGGCGCCGTTCGATCACGGCGGCCGCGCTCGCCACCACGGCCATGCCCTTGGCCACGGCCTTGAAGGCCTTTCCGCCCCGCGCCATCCTCGCTACCACCGCTCCACTGCCGAACCCGCCGAACCCGCCGTGCCCGGCGGTACGCCGCGGGTCCCGCCGCGGCCGTCAGGGATGACGCTACCCGGCGAGGGCGCGGCCAGTCCGGCCGCGGGCCCGTTCGACTCGAACCTCCCATGCCGACGAACCGGACAAAACGCAAGGTTCCATCCGGTTTCGGATGCGGTCGGCTGGGGAGGAGTCGGGACGAGACCCCGGAGCCCGGCCACCGAGGTCGCCCCGCGGCCAACTGCCGGCGGACCGGCCGGTGCGGGAAGCAACCAGGACCCCTTCCCGCGCCCCGCGTCCGCAACCGGGACCGCACCGCCCGAGGGCGCACTGGTCAGCGCAGCCCGGGCGGCGCGGTCCGCCCCCCGGCTCACGCCCCTCGGGCCAACGCCCGCGCGACAGCCGTGCCCGAGAACGCCGCGGCCCCCCGCCGCGCGCCCCGGGGGGGGGGACGGCCCGGGGGCGGGGGCGT
>NZ_JBHXTL010000132.1:0-26289 GCF_042677365.1 Kitasatospora sp. NPDC127116 | reverse complement strand
GCCGTGGCCCGGCTCGGGCGACCGCGGGCGCGGCAGCGGGCGCGCCGGGCCTTCCGGTGCGGGAACGTGGAACCGGACGAGGACTTCCCGGCCCGGCGGAAGCCCGCGGGTGCTGCTTCCGGAGAGGAGTCGACATGGATCCGTTGCGGCCCGGCCCGCTGCGCTGCCTGGTGACCGGGGCGACCGGCTACATCGGCGGCCGGCTCGTGCCCGAACTGCTCGCCCGCGGGCACGCCGTGCGCTGCCTGGTGCGCGATCCCCGGCGGCTGCGCGACCAGCCCTGGCGGGCCCGGGTGGAGACCGCCACCGGTGACGTCACCCGCCCGGCCACCCTCGCCGGGGCCTTCGACGGCATCGACGTCGCCTACTACCTCGTCCACTCGCTCGGCACCGGACCGTCCTTCGAGGCGACCGACCGCGACGCCGCCCGCGCCTTCGCGGCGGCCGCGGCGGCCGCCGGCGTCACCCGGATCGTCTACCTCGGCGGCCTCGTCCCCGCCGGGGTGCCCGAGGCGGACCTCTCCCCCCACCTGCGCTCGCGCGCCGAGGTCGGCCGCGTCCTGCGCGCCGGCGGTGTCCCCACGGCCGAACTGCGCGCCGCCGTGATCATCGGCTCCGGCAGCGCCTCCTTCGAGATGCTGCGCCACCTCACCGAACGCCTGCCCGCGATGGTCACCCCGCGCTGGGTGTCCACCCGGATCCAGCCGATCGCCGTCCGGGACGTCCTGCGCTTCCTGGTCGGCGCCGCCCACCTGCCGCCCGGGCTGAACCGCACCTTCGACATCGGCGGCCCCGACGTCCTCACCTACGAGCAGATGATGCAGCGCTACGCCCGCGTCGCCGGGCTGCGCCGGCGCCTCGTCGTCCCCGTGCCGGTCCTCACCCCCCGCCTCTCCAGCTACTGGGTCGGCCTGGTGACCCCGGTGCCGGGGTCCATCGCCCGCCCCCTCGTCGAGTCCCTGCGCCACGAGGTCGTCCGCGGCGAGCACGACATCGCCCGCTGGGTGCCCGACCCGCCGGAAGGCCTGACCGGCTTCGACCAGGCCGTCACGCTCGCCCTGCGCCGGATCAAGGACGCCGACGTCGCCACCCGCTGGTCCTCCGCCTCGCTGCCCGGTGTGCCCAGCGACCCGTTGCCGACCGATCCCGACTGGGCCGGCGGCAGCCTCTACCAGGACGTCCGGGAACGCGTCGTGGCCGCGCCGCCCGCCGCCGTCTGGCGGGTGATCGAGAGCATCGGCGGCGACAACGGCTGGTACTCCTTCCCGCTCGCCTGGGCCGTGCGCGGCCGGCTGGACCGCCTGGTCGGCGGCGTCGGACTGCGCCGGGGCCGCCGCGACCCGGCCCGGCTGCGGGTCGGGGACTCCCTGGACTTCTGGCGCGTCGAGGAGATCGAACCCGGCCGGCTGCTGCGCCTGCGGGCCGAGATGCGCCTGCCCGGGCCGGCCTGGCTCGAACTCTCCGTCGCACCGGACGGGGACCGCGGGACCCGGTACCGGCAGCGGGCCCTGTTCCACCCGCACGGCCTGGCCGGACACGCGTACTGGTGGGCCGCCGCGCCGTTCCACACCGTGGTGTTCGGGGGCATGGCCCGCAACATCACCGAACGCGCCCGCCGGCAGCCCTGATCCGGCCGGACGCCGGCCGGGCCCCGGCTCCCCGGCGTGCGGCGCGGGCCCCCGTCGCAAAGAAACACGAAGAAAATGATCCTGGTCCGTCCACCGTGTCGATCCGCGGCCGCGCCGTTCGACCTGGGACCGGAAGGGTCGAGAGGCGACCCCCGAACGAGGAGGCCGGAGATGGCGAAGTACATGCTGATCATGCGGGGCACCGACGAGTCCGTCGCGAAGATGATGGAGACGCCGTTCGAGGAGATGCTCGAAACGGTGGGCCGTTTCAACGAGGAGCTGATCCGGGCGGGCGTGCTCGTCGCCGCCGAGGGGCTGGACGACCCCTCGCAGGGCGTGGTGGTGGACTTCGGCGGGGAGACCCCGGTGGTCACCGACGGACCGTACGGCGAGACGAAGGAGCTGTTCGGCGGCTTCTACCTGATCGATGTCGCCTCGAAGGAGGAGGCCGTCGAGTGGGCCAAGCGCCTCCCGGCGCTGCCCGGCTCGAAGTGCGAGGTCCGCCGCGTGCCGGGCATCGAGGAGTTCCCGCAGGACAACGAGTGGATCGTCAAGGAGCGGGCGTGGCGCGAGCGGACCGGCCAGCTGTGACAGCCGGGGCCACCGACGGCCCGCCGGTCGCCGAGTCGGCGCGGCGGGCCGTCGAGGCCGTCTGGCGGATCGAGTCCGCACGGATCGTCGGGGCGCTGGCCCGCTACACCGGGGACTTCGCGCTGGCCGAGGACGTCGCGCAGGAGGCGCTGGCGGAGGCACTCGTCACCTGGACGCGCGACGGTGCGCCGGCCAACCCGGTGGGCTGGCTGCTGGCGACCGCGCGGCGGCGGGCCATCGACGCCTTCCGCCGCGGGTCGGCCCTCGACGAGCGGTACGCCGTGCTCGCCGGCCGGCTCGCCGACGGCCAGTCCAGCTCGGGCGCGGACGGCCCGCCCGGGCCGCCCGACGATCTGCCCTGGGACCCGGACCGGGTCGACGACGACGTCCTGTCCCTCATGTTCGTCGCGTGCCACCCGGTGCTGTCGCCCGAGGCCAAGGTGGCACTCACGCTGCGCGTGGTGGGCGGCCTGTCCAGCGAGGAGATCGCCCGCGCCTTCCTCGTGCCGGTACCGACCGTGCAGGCCCGCATCACCCGGGCGAAGAAGACGATCGCCGCCGCCCGCGTGCCGTTCGAGCTGCCGCCACCCGAGGAACGGCCGGGGCGGCTCGGCGCCGTCCTGAGCGTCCTGTACGTGGTCTTCACGGAGGGCTCGACGGCGACGGCCGGCGACCACCTGCTGCGCCCCGACCTCGCCTACGAGGCCGTACGGCTGGCCCGGGTCCTGGCCGCCCTGCTGCCCGGGGAGCCCGAGGTGCACGGCCAGCTCGCGCTGTTCGAGCTCACCGCCGCGCGCTTCCCGGCCCGCACCGGGCCCGACGGCGAGGCGGTGCTCCTGGAGGACCAGGACCGGCGCCGGTGGGACCGCTCCGCGATCCGGCGCGGTCTGGCCGCGCTCGGCCGCGCCGCCGCCCTCGGGCGGGGCCTCGGACCGTACGGTCTGCAGGCCTCGATCGCCGCCTGCCACGCGACGGCGCCCTCGGTGCCGGAGACCGACTGGGACCGCATCGTGCTCCTGTACGAGGCGCTCGGCCGGGTGGCCCCCTCCCCCGTCGTCGACCTCAACCGCGCGGTGGCGGTCGCGATGGCGGGCGGACCGCGGGAGGCGCTGTCCATCGTCGACGACCTGGCCGCCACCGGCCGCCTGTCCGGGTCGCACCTGCTCCCCGGCGTGCGCGGCGAACTGCTGCTCCGCCTCGACCGCACCGCCGAGGCCCGTGCCGAGCTGGAACTCGCCGCCCGCCTGTGCCGCAACTCCCGCGAGCGGTCGGTGCTGCTGCGCAAGGCGGCCGCGCTGGGGTGACGTCCGCCGGCCCGGCCGCCCTCCCCCGCCAGCGCCACCGCCGGCGGCCGCGGCCGCGGCCGGCGGAATTTCTGCTTCCCCTTGCTCTCCTGGCTCTGGTATGACAGCACCTGGCCCGATCGGGGCCACCTGAACAGGGGGATTCTGTCGTGCTGAGGACCACCCGCCGACGCCGGGTACGCGTCGCTTCGCTGCTGGCCGCCTCGGTGGCGCTCGCCACCGTGATGACGGCCGCGCCGGCCGGGGCCGCGCCCCGCTCGACCGGGAGCGACGCCGCCCCGACGGCCGGGCTGAACCTGATGCTGCGCGCCGATCCGTGGAAGGTCGTCCAGACCCGCCGGGCACCGGACGGCACCTGGGACGCCGCCAGGGAGATCCCGCAGTTCGGCGGCTTCCGGTACTGGACGACCGTCGTCGACTCCGGGCGGCTGCGGCTGTTCGGGCTCCGGAGCTCCGGCCCGATGAGCGTGCAGTTCGTCCAGTCGACGCAGCAGCCCGACGGCAGCTGGTCCGCGCCGACCCCGATGCGGGGCCTGGCGGAACTGCCCGTCTCCAGCGAGTACTTCCAGCTCGGCACGGCCGGCGCGGCCATGGTGGACGGCCGGGTCCAGCTGGCGGCGGTCGACCCCTCGGGCCGGCTCGTCCACACCGTCGAGAACCCGGACGGGAGCTGGCAGCCCTGGGGAGCGATCAGCGCCCCTCCGGGACTCGGCTCGGACAAGTACTTCAGCCTGGCGACGGCCGAGGTGAACGGCGAACTGCACATCGTGGCCACCATGTGGAACGACGGCAGCGTGCTCCACACCATCCGGCACGCGGACGGCACCTGGGCCGGCTGGGGCAACATCATGGGCGCGGCCGGGACCCCCTCCCCCTGGGGCTGGCCGCACGACGTGGTCGCGGTGGGCATCAACGGCGCGCTGCAGGTCGCCGTGGTGAACAACAGCCAGATCGCCGTCTACCACACGATCCGCAACTCCGACGGGAACTGGGCCGGTTGGGGGCCCATCGGCCAGCAGATCCTCACCCAGCCCTTCTACGTGTGCGGCGCCGACGGCGCCAATGTGAACAACGAGCTGCAGCTGCTCTTCGAGACCTGCGCCAACAACGGCTCGCTCTACCACACCATCCGTCACGCGAACGGCAGTTGGGACCGGGCCGGCTACGTCCAGAGCGCCGTCGACCTCTCCCCCTGGCGGCCCGTCGCGGACGGATCGGCCGTCGGCGGCTGACCGTCCCGGGCCGCCTCCCCGGCCGTCTCCCGTGCCGCCGTCCCCCGTGCCGCCGTCTCCCGCCCCGGCGCGGGAGACGGCCCCTCGCGGGGACCGGCCGGGGTGCGTCGGGGCGCCGCGCGGGATCCGGGCTACTCGTAGCGCAGCGCGTCGGGCCGCATCAGCCGCAGGAGTCGCGGCAGTCCGAGGGCGGTGGTGAGGAGGACCGCGCCGGCCGCGATTCCCGACATGGCCAGCATCGAGCCCCAGTCCACGTTCCACGGGACGCCCGCCGCGTACTGCAGCACAGCCCCCATCAGCAGGCCGCCGACGGCCGCCAGTACCAGGCCCAGGGCCATCGGGAGCAGCGTCTGCCAGAGCACCGACAGGCCCAGGACGCGGCGGCGGGTGCCGACGGCGTTCAGCACGCCGAGCACGCGGCGCTGTTCCCGGAAGCGCTCCAGTTGGCCGACCAGCAGGCTGAGGGAGACCAGCAGGAGGGTGATCGCCGATCCCGCCGTCAGCAGGCGCTTGACCGCGAGGTAGGTGGGGTCGAGCGTGTTGTCGAGCGGGAACCCGGTGCGGGCCTGCGGGTCGATCGCCATCACGGCGGTGGTCAGCTGCTCCTCGGGGTCCGTCAGGCCGTCGGCGAGCGACACCAGGACGGTCGCCGGCTGTCCGCGCAGCGCCTCGGCCGGCACGGCGGCGGGGGTGAGCAGCAGCAGGCCGGATCCGAGCCGCCCGTTGGGGTCCGCGCCCTCGACGGCGGTGACGGTGGCCGTCACGGCGGGCAGCGGGAAGGGGGCCGGCTCGCCGGCGCCCCGGAAGTAGGCGGCGTGGACGGTCGTCCCGGGCCGGACCGGTTCGGCGCCCGGCCGCCCGGCCGGGCCCTGGACCGCGAAGGCGTCGCCGTCCTTGCAGTCGGGCAGGGTCGCGAAGCCGCGCAGCACCGTGCAGGAGGCGATCCGGACCGAGGGCAGCTGCCAGGACCTGGCCGTCCCGCTCTCCAGGGAGAACTCGGTGTACGCCGCGGTGGCCTTGACCCCGGCGCTGAGCGCCAGGCGTTCGGCGATGCCGTCGGCGGTGGGCGCGCCGCCGGGGAAGGACACCGACTGCTGGTACGGCCCGGCGGCGGGCACGCCCCGGGTGATGCCCTCGTACTGTGTGCTGATGCCGAGGAAGAGCGTCTGCAGGGCGATCGCCCCGGCGATCGCCACCACGACGCCGCTGACCGCCGCGGCGGCCGGTCCCGAGCCCAACTGCAGGCGGCGGGTTGCCAGTTGCCAGGAAAGCCCGCCGCCGCCGGCCCGTCGGGCGACGGCCTCCACCAGCCACGGCAGGAGGGTGCAGAGGCCGATCAGCGTCAGCATCACGCCGGCCGCCACGAGGAGCGATCCGCGCGTGCCGTTCACCGGGTCGAAGAGCGCGAGGGCGAACACCGTCAGGGCCAGGCCGGCCAGCGGCAGCATCAGGCGCCATCCGATCCGGCGGCGGCCGGGGCCGGAGCGGCGGACCACGCCGAGCGGGTCGACGGTCGCCCGGCGCATCGCGAGCAGGGTGACGCCGATGCCCATGAGCGGCACGACCACGGCGATCGCGGCGGCGACGGCGGGCTGCGGTGCGACGTCCTCGGGGTAGAAGCTGAATCCGGCGAGCCGGATCCGTCCGATCGCCTGTCGGCCGATCAGGAAGAGCGCCGCGCCGGCGGCCAGGCCCAGCACCGCGCCCACCAGGGACTCCCCGGCGGCGATCCGGGCGGTCATCCGGCGGTCCGCGCCGCCGAGCCGCAGGGCGGCGAGCCGGCGGTCGCGCCGTTCGCCGCCGAAGCGCGCGGCGGCGGCGAGGAAGACCCCGACCGGGGCCAGCATCACCGTCAGGCCCACGGCGTTGAGCAGGATCAGCTTCGGGTCCATGGATTTGGGCGGTGAGAAGTGGCCGAACCCGGTGATCCGGACGGCGCCGGTGTCCACCGAGAGGCGGTCGCCGCCGAGCACGAAGTCGGCCTGGCCGGGTCCGAGCAGCCCGGCCGGGCCGATGGTGCCGACCACGGGGTGGGGCAGGCGCTCGCGCAGCAGCTGGTTGGCGGGGTCCTTCAGCAGGTCGGCCAGGGCCGGGGAGACGGCCATCTCGCCGGGCTTCGGGTAGGCGGCCACCCCGGGCGGCAGCGCCGCGTTCGGGCCCTCGGGCTGGACGATCCGGCCGCGCACGGGCGTGCCGTGGAAGGTGGTGTCGGCGACGGCCACGAGGACCGTCCGGTCGCCGGGGGCGGGCAGGTCCTCGTCCCGGAAGGTGTCGTTCTGCGTGTACAGGCGCTGGTCGCGGTGGTGCACGATGCCGGGGAAGGAGGCGGTGAAGAGCAGCAGGGCCACTCCCAGGCCGACGCCGCAGGCGGTGAGCAGCAGTCGGCCCCAGCCGTCCTGTCCGCTGGTGACGGCCAGTCGGGCGCCGAGGGCGAGCTGGTCCAGGGCGGGCCGGCGGACCTTCGGGTCGGCGGCGCTCACCGGGCGCCCGCCAGGTCGCGGGTGCGGCCGTCGCGGACGACGACCTCGCGGTCCGCGTAGGCGGCGACCCGCGTCTCGTGGGTGACCAGGAGGACGGCCGCGCCGGTCTCGCGCGCGGCGAGGGTCAGCAGCTTCATGACGCGTTCGCCGTTGAGGGTGTCGAGGGCGCCGGTCGGCTCGTCGGCGAACACCGCCTTGGGGCCGGTGATCAGGGCGCGGGCGGCCCCCACCCGCTGGCCCTGGCCGCCGGACACCTCGCCGGGGCGCTTGGCGGCGACGTCGGCGACCTCCAGTCGTTCCAGCCACTCGCCGGCGCGGGCCTCGGCGGCCTTGCGGCGCATGCCGTTCAGGCGCAGCGGCAGTGCGACGTTCTCCAGGCAGGAGAGTTCCGGGACGAGCTGGCCGAACTGGAACAGGAAGCCGAATTCGGTGCGCCGCAGGGCGCTGAGCTCGGCGTCGGTGCAGGTGGTGAGGTCACGGCCCTGGTAGCCGATGGTGCCGCGGTCGGGGCGGGTGATGCCGGCGAGGCAGTGCAGCAGGGTGGACTTCCCCGAGCCGGAGGGGCCCATGACGGCGACGAGTTCGCCGGCGGCGACGGTGAGCGAGGCGCCGGCGAGGGCCGGGGTGAGGCCGAAGGACTTGTGCAGGTCCTGGGCGGTGAGCAGGGGTCCGGCGCTGGTCAACGTGGGGTCTCCGTGAGGCGGGCGGTGAGGTCGTCGAGGCGGGCGGCGGTCAGTTCCAGCCAGCGCAGGTCGGCCTCCAGGTGGAACAGCGCGTGGTCGCAGATCAGTTCGTCGGCGAGGTCGCCGGCGAGCTTGCGGCGGGTCAGTTCGCGCATGGTCCGCAGGTGTTCGGCCCGCTGGGTGTCCAGGACGTCGGCGGCGGAGCGTCCGGTCAGGATGGCGAGCACGACCTTGTGGTAGAGGGTGCTCTGCAGGTACGGCTGCGGGTCCTCGGGCTGGTTGAGCCAGTCGGCGAGGTCGGTGACTCCGGCGTCGGTGATCGCGTACCGCTTGCGGTCCGGGCCGCCGCCGGCCTCCACGCCCTCCACGACGACCAGGCCGTTCTTCAGCAGCCGGGAGAGCGTCGCGTACACCTGCCCGTAGTGCAGGGAGCGGTCGCGCCCGAAGTGCTCGTCGTAGAGGCGTTTGATGTCGTATCCGTGGCGGGGCTGGGCTTCCAGGAACCCGAGGAGCATCTGTCCGAGTGACATGATCAAGGACTATACACACCATGTATACATGGTGTGTATAGCAAGGCGGGCCCCGGCGGCGGGCCCCGGCGGCGGGGCCGGGGGAACCGGCCGCACCCGCGAGGGCTGCGGCCGGCGGGCGGGCTGTTCCCGTCCCCGGTCGGTCAGGCGTCCGGCTGGGTGACCGTCAGCCCCCAGTGCACGTCGGGAGCCGACGCCTTCACCCCGACGTGGAAGGACCGGCCCTGCTCGGCCGTCACCACCGCCGAGCCCCTGTCGACGGCCTCGGCCGGACAGGGCACGGTGAACTCCACCGGGGTGGTGTCGCCGTAGTACGGCGTGAAGGTGACCCGCACCTCGCCCGCGCCGCCGCTGCCGCCCCGGCAGCCGACCGTCACGGTGACGGGTGGACCGGCCGCGTACGCGCCGCCGGTGACCGCCCCGCCGTCACCGATCCAGTCCGGGATCCAGATCAGCCCCTCCTGCCCGGGGTAGGGCAGGATCTCGCCCGTCCCCGGCGTCCCGTACCCGATCTCCCCGATCTCCCCGGCCTGTCCGATCTCCCCGGCCTGTCCGATCTCCCCGGCCTGTCCGGCCTGTCCGGCGGACGCCGGGACCGCCGTCACCGCGATCGCCGCCACCGCCGCGACCGCCGTCGTCCAGGCGAAACTCGCACGCTTCATGGTCATCCCCTCCGTGGTGCCGGGCCCGGGCGTCCCGACGCACCCGCACAGTGTCATCCGGCACCGACAGCGCCGCCTGAGTACGGATACTCAGGCGCCGCCTGCGCGGGCCGTGACACCGCGGCGGCGGCAGCGGCGCGCAGCCCGAGGGCCGGGCTGGACAGGACCGGTACCGCGGTCGCGGTCCGCTGCACGGCGTCCGCCATGGACGCCTGGGCGAGGACGACGGCGTCCGCGTCGACCACGGCATCGACGGCGGTGGCGATCGCCGTCAGGTAGCCGGCGCGGTCACCGCTCTCGAACCGCTCCCAGGCACCGTCGACCACCGTGGCCGTCACCGTGACCGGCCGGCCGGATCGGGCGGCCTCCTCGTCGACGAGGGCCGTGGTCGGGCCCAGGGTGCCGGGCAGTGCGGCGATCACGGCGATGCGTGTCGCCGCTCGGCCGCCGCCGGGCGCGACGGCGACGGCGGCCGCCGCCATCGGACGGTCGACGCGCAGCACGGGCACTCCCAGCGCCGCGGCCCGGGCCTCCGCGACGCCCCCGATCGTCGAACAGGTGCACAGCACCGCCGCGGCCCCGGCGGCGATCGCCGGGGCGAGAACCCGGTCGATGTCCCCCGCGACGGCCTCCGGCCCCTCCGCCAGGGCCCTGGCCAGCAGCCCCTGCGACACGACGTGCCGCAGGGACAGCCCGGGGTGCTCGCGGTCGCGGAGCGCGTCGAAGACCGGGACGTGGACCGGGGAGGTGTGGAGCAGCGCCAGCATGCGCGCGATGCTAGCGGCCCCGGCGGCCGGGCCCCGCCGCCGGGAGGGCGCCGGGGGCGGGGGTGTCAGGGGTGGGGGTGGCTGGGCCGGATGCCACGGTGCGGGTGCAGCGGACGGGTCGGGCGGCGAGGTTGTGGAGATGGACACCGTCATCGTGCTCGAACCCGATACGCCGACCAATGTGCGGATCCTCGGCCCCGACCGCGGGCCGGCGGACCCCGGGAACCCGGTGCGTCTGGCGCACTGCGCCCCCGCGGAGGCCTCCGGCGCCTGCGGCCCCCTGACGCTGTGCGGCCTGAGCACCTCCGACATGACCCTGGCCCCTCGCCGCTCCCCCGCGCCCGGCGGGCCCCAGTGGAACGCCTGCGGGGCGTGCCGCGAGGCCGAGGGGGGCGCGGTGGCCGCCGGTGCCGGGCCGGCGCGCGGGTTCAGGGGGCTGTGAACAGTCCGGGGAAGGACGGGGCCAGCCAGGGCCGGCGGCCCCAGGCGAGCACCTTGCCGCGGGCGATGGCGCCGGCGGTGGAGCAGCGGCCCAGGGCGAGGAGGAAGAACGCCACCGGCTCGACGAGGATCGTGCAGTCGGGGCGCCGGGGCGGCTCCTGGCTGACCGCGACGGCGCCGTCGGTGAAGGTGACCGCGAATCCGCCCGCGCCGCGCAGCCGCAGCCGGTAGCAGGCGCTGTGGCCGGCCGCGGTGCGGGCGTCCGCCACCAGGGGCATGGCCGTTCGCAGGAACGGCATGGTCAGCCCGACGCGTTGCCGGTCGATCGGGTGGGGCCGGCCGAGCGCGACGGCGACGTCGTAGAGGTGGGCCAGCATGTGGGTCAGCAGGTAGGCGCCGAGGGTGTCCAGATCCATCGGGCCGAGCGGGGTCAGCATCGGCTCGGTGCCCGTGCGCGGGCCGGCCGCCGCCGCGAACTCCCCTGCCTGGCGGGCGATTTCCTCGGCGAGTACGGCCGGGTCGCGTTCGGGTCGCGCGGCCAGCGAGACCTCGTTGGCCGCGGCCAGCGCGCCCGGGGTGCCGTCCCCGTACGGGCGTTCCTCCCCGGCGGCGAGGGCGGCCATCAGTTCGTTGGCCATCGCGAGGTGGGCGGCGGCCTCGGCGACCGTCCACTCGGCGCCGGGGATGCGGATGTCGCCGCGGCAGTCGGCGAGCAGGGGGACGGCTTCGTCGCCGACCGCGGTGACGGCCTGGAGGAGCGCTGTGCGTGTGGCGGAGGGAGAGTGTTGGGGGAACGTCATGGTGGTGAGACTGGTCGACTCCCGCACCGCTGTCCAGCTCCCTGACAGGGCCGGGGGAACGGGTGTTCCTGTCGGTCGGCGGGCGGGCGGACGGCGGGTCAGGCGGCGGGCGGAGGTCAGCCGCCGTCCGCGGTGGGTCCGGCGCCCGGCGGGCGGTCGTGGTCGGGCCACACGGTGATGTGGTCGTGTTCGAGGACCAGTCGCACGCGGTGCGCCAGGCCGAGGGATTCCGTGAAGTCGCGCGGCAGTTGGAGCCGGCCGACCCGGTCCAGCACCGTGTACTCGACGGGTGCGCCGTCACCGTCGCCGTCGGCGGCCGCAGGGCCCCGCAGCACTTCGGTGGAGGTGCGCCCGTCGCGGATCCGTACCGTGCGGCGGACCTGGTCGGCCACCAGGGCGTCGTGGGTGACGATCAGGACGGTGGTGCCCAGTTCGCTGTTGGCGGTGCGCAGGGCGGTGAAGATCTCCTGCGAGGTGGCGGTGTCCAGTTCGCCGGTGGGTTCGTCGGCGAGCAGCAGGCGGGGTTCGTTGGCGAGGGCGACGGCGATGGCCACCCGCTGCTGTTCGCCGCCGGAGAGCGCGGCGGGGGTGCGGTCGGCCGCCTGGGCGATGCCCATCAGGTCGAGCAGTTCGGTGGCTCGGGCGGCGCGGCGGCGGCGCGGTACGCCGGCGTAGCCCATGGGCAGTTGGACGTTCTCGCGGGCGGTCAGGTAGGGCAGCAGGTTGGCGGCGGTCTGCTGCTGGATCGTTCCGACGGTGCGGCGGCGGTAGGCGGTGCGTTCGCGCCGCTTGAGCGCGCCCAGGTCGGTGCCGTCGACGGTGGCGGTGCCGGCGCTGGGGGTGTCCAGGCCGGCGAGGATGCCGAGCAGGGTGGATTTGCCGGAGCCGGAGGCCCCGACCAGGGCGGTCAGTTCGCCCTCGCGCACGGTCAGGTCGAGTCCTTGCAGGGCCTGGACCTCGACGCCGCCGCGGGCGGTGGTGCCGGTGCGGTAGATCCGTACGAGGCTCTCGCAGTGGACCATGGGCCGGTCGGTCCCGGCGGCGGGTCGTTCGTTCTCACGGGTGGTCACAGGGCCTCCCCCAGTCGTAGGACGGCGCCCAGGGCGCGGCGGCGGGCGATCGCCGTCTCCAGGGCGCCGGCCGCCGTCACCAGCACGGTCAGGGCGAGGCCGAGCGCCGTGGTGGTGGTCCAGTCGGTGTGTGCGGCGGGTTCGAAGGGCGCTCCGGTGAGCGCTTGCAGCCGCAGGCCGGGGCCGAGTGCCCCGGGCAGCAGCAGGCCCAGGGCGGTGCCGCCGGCCGCGGCGGTGAGCAGCAGCGGCAGCGGGTGCAGCAGTTGCAGGGCGAGTACCGAGCGGCCGGTGAGCCCCAGGGTGCGCAGGTAGGAGGTGACGCGGGCGCGTTCGGTGGCGCTGAGGAGGAGGTCCAGGACGAAGGCGCCGAGGGCGAGCAGCAGGGCGAGTGCGGTGGTGACCTGGAAGGCGAGCTGGACCGAGCGGACCAGTCCGTCGGTGCGCAGGGCCTCGAACTCCGCGGCGTGGTCGAGCAGTTCGACCCGCGGGCCGGTCCTGCCGGTGGGGGCGAGCTGCGGGGTGGCCGCGGTGCGCACGGCGGCCCGGTCCAGCGGTGGGGCGCCGGCGGCCGGGTGGAGCAGGAGTGCGGAGGGGTGGCCGGGCTGTGCGGGCAGGCGTTGTGCGGAGGGGCCGGTGAACAGCAGCAGGGCGCCGGGGCGCGGCCCGTTGCCGAGGACCGGTCCGAGGACCGGGTCGCGCAGGGCGTCCTCGGACAGGGCGCCGATCACGTGGACCAGGACGCGGCTGGTGCCCAGGGCGGACAGTTCGAAGGTGCCGTCGGGGAAGCGGGCGGCCAGGGCGGGGTCGGCCAGGGCGGTGAGCACCGGTTCGGCGCCGTTCTCGCCGGTCTGCCGCACCGGTGCGTCGGCCCCGTCGGCGGCCAGCAGGGCGCGGGCGAGCGGGGAGGAGGGGCGGGCGGCGGACAGGGCGGCGGCGTCCAGTCCGACGAGTTGGGCGCCGGGGAAGGTGGTGCCGTCGTCCTGCGAGGTGAGTTCGCCGCTCGCGCCGGCGACGGTCACCTGGTGGCCGACGGTGGGGACGTGGGAGAGGTCCTCGGGCAGTCGGTCGCGCGGTCCGACCAGGGCGAGCGGTGCTCCGCCGGTGCGCCAGTCGGCGCTCTGGGCGCGGCTGTCGGTGACGGTGCGCGAGATCCCGGCGCCGAAGACGCCGTAGCCCATGGCCAGCGTCAGGACCAGCAGGGCGAGTGCGGCCGTGCCGGTGTGCCGGCCGGCCTGGGCGAGTGCCACCAGCGGGACCGGGCCGCGCGAGCGGCGCGCCCAGTGGGCGGCCCGGCGCAGCAGCGGGGGCAGCAGGCGGAGCAGGACGAGCGCCGCGACCAGGGCGAGCAGGACCGGGGTCAGGGCGAGCGGGAGGTCGAGGCCGGAGCCGGCGAGGGCGCCGCGGGTGCGCAGCGCGGTCAGCGCGCCCGCGGCCAGCAGCAGGGCCAGGGCTTCCAGGACGAGGCGGCGCGAGCGTGCCGGGGGCCGGGTGCGCGGGGCGGTGGTGAGCAGGGTGGCGGCCGGTGCGCACCAGACCAGCAGGGCGGCGACGGCCGCCGGCAGGGCGGATCCCAGGGCGGTGCCCTGGGGCGTGGTGGCGCGGGCGATCGCCCAGCCCGCGGCGGCGCCGGTGCCGACCGCGACCGCGGCCTCGGCCAGCAGGCGGCCGGCGATCCCGGCGGTCCCGGCGCCGCGGGAGAGCTGGAGGGCGATGGCGCCGGCCCGGCGGCGGGCGCCGAGCCGTGCGGTGGCGACGGCGGTGGCCACGACCACGGCGAGCAGTCCGACGAGCGCGAAGCCCTGGAGCTGTTGGGCGCGTCCGCGTTGGGCGGCGTAGGCGTCCAGTTCGGGCGTGAGCCGGTCGGTGACGGCGATCTTGGGCACGATCTGGCCGGCGAGTGTGCAGAGGCCGCCGGTTTCGTCCCCGCAGCGCTGGGCGGTGTCGGCGGCACGCAGCCCGGCGAGGGCGGCGCGCAGTTCGGCGGTCCCCGTGGCGGTGGCGGCGGGCCCGGACCGGTCGGTGGCCACGGGCAGGTCCCAGGCCAGTTCGAGCGGTACGGTGCCGCGGCCCGCGACCTGTTCGATCCCTTCGGCGCTGGTGAGGAGTTGGCCGACCAGTTGCTGGCCGGTCTCGGCCGGGACGGTCCAGGGGGCGACGAGCATCGGGAACTGCTGCCAGAGGCGGTCGGCGCCGTGGTCGGTGCGGAAGACGCCGACCAGGAGCACCGGGGTGGACCAGCCGGTGCCGGCCAGGCCGAATCGCTGACCCGTCGTCAGGCCGAGGCGGTCCCTGGTAACTTCGGAGACCGCGACCTCGACGGCGGGCGGCCGTCCGGGCGGGTCCGTCGGGTCGGGTGCGGGTTGCCGGGGTGCGCGGCCCTGGACGTACTCGACCGGGCCGTGGGCGTCGTCGGGCTGGGCGTGGACCAGGCTGAGCCCCGGGGGCCGGCCGTAGGGGGTGGGGACTCCGGGCCCTTGCGCCGCGGCGGAGGGGGCGCTCACGCGGCCCTTCGGTGTGCCGAGCGCGGCGGCCAGTCGCGGTCCGGCGGCGGCGCGCACCGCGTGGCCGGCCTGGTCGAGGTCGCGGTCGAGTGCGCCGGGGGCGATCCGGGGCCTGGACGGCAGCGGGACGGTGGTGGACGTGGCGGTGATCAGCGGGCCGGACAGCTGGGCGCGGGCGACCCGGTCCGCGAGCGCGCCGGCGGCGAGGCGGTCGAAGCGCGGCGGCCAGCTCAGCGGGATCGCCGTGAGCAGGACGGAGAGCAGCGCCAGCCCGGCCGCCACCGGCCAGGCGATCCGCGCCTCCCGTCGGATCAGGCGCAGTGTCAGCATGCGGGGCTCCCGCCGTCGAAGCGTCCGTTGCGGGGCGGGGTGCCGGGTGCGGTGCCGGGCCCGGGGGCGCGCCCGCTGCCGGGCCGCCGTCCTGGCGTCGGGCTCATCCGTCCTCCCCCGCGCGCAGGGCCCGGACCAGGTCGACCCTGGCCAGCAGCCGGGTGAGGACCAGGACCGTGAGGGCCAGCAGCAGGCCGCTGGCGAGCGTGGTGAGCGCGGCGGCTGGCCGGCCCGGGGCGGTGGCCAGGGCAGGGAAGACCGGGCCGGAGCTGTCGTCGAGCACGGTGAGCGGCAGCAGCAGGGCCGTCAGGAGCAGGCCCAGCAGGCCGCCGAGCAGCACCGGGGGCACCGTCACCGCCACCTGTTCGGCGCGCAGCATCGCCGTCAGTTCGCCGGTCCGTGCGCCCAGTGCGCGCAGTACGGCGAACTCCCGTTGCCGGGAGCGGGCCGCGCCGACCGCGTGCAGGGTCAGGGCGGTCACCGCGAAGAGCGGGGCGGTGGCCATGACCAGCAGCCAGGCGCAGCGCAGTCCGGCCCGGAACGGGTCGTCGGCCAGGTCGGCGGCGAGCCGCTGTGCGCTCTGGGCGCGGCCGAACGCGCTGTGGCCGTCGACGGCGGCCCAGGTGGCGGCGGGGTCGTCGCTGGCCAGCCACCAGTGGGTGTCGACGGGCGGCGGCGCGCCGGTGAGCGCGCGGTTGGCGGCGAGCGCGGGCAGGTCCAGCAGCAGGTGGCCCTGGCCGCGGCCGTAGCCGGGCAGGGCGTCGACCTCCCCGGTGATGCGGACCTTCTGGTCGCTGTCGCGGTCGCGGTCCCAGGTGAGCCGGATGGTGTCGCCGACCTTGGCGTTCACCGCGTCGAGCAGGGTGCGGTCGGCGATCGCGGACAGGACGGGCGGGGCGCTCCCGTCCGGGGTGCCGGTCGGGGTGCGCACGGCGAGGTACGTGTCCAGGGCGGCCGGGTCCAGGGCGTTCGCGGGGTTCTGGGAGCGCAGCACCGCGTGCAGGAGGCCGGGTCCGCGGCTGTGCCAGGTGCAGGCGGTGGCCCGGTCGTCCTGGGCGCCGCCGTCGAGCACCGAGGCGGGCCGGGCGTCCGGGGCCGGGTCGCCGGTGGGGCAGCCGAGTGCGGTGGGGCTGACGAAGGGCGCGCCGGAGCGGACCCAGGACCGGTCCGGTCCGAGGGCGAGGTCGGTTCGCCGGTCGCCGGTGACGGCGCTGATCCGTGGCAGGTCCAGCTCCAGGGTGGTGCGCCGGGCCAGGGGGCCGGGGAAGCGGACGCCGACGCGGGCGAGGGTCAGCGGGTAGCTGCGCCGGCCGCCGTCGGCCAGGTTCACGGTCAGCGGGTGGGGGCGGCCGTCGGCCGTCAGCGGGAGGGTCAGCTGCTCGGTCAGCCCGTCGGCGTCCTGGATCCACAGCAGCAGGCTCGGGCCCTGGTCCGGCGGTGCGGGGTCGGCGGTGGCCTGGACGGTCAGCTCCAGGGCGGTGGGCTCGCCGGGGATCGCGAGCCCCTGGGCGGGCGCGGCGGTCAGCGGGGCCAGCAGCGCCGGTGCCGGGCGGTCGGCCTGGTCGGGGCGCAGGGCCGGCAGGGCGCCGGAGGCCGCGGCGGCGGCGGTGTCGACGGCGACCGTCCGGACCACGGCGCTGCCCACGTAGGCCGACTGGTCGGCGACCGGGGTGAGGGCCGTGACGCCCGGCAGCGCGGCCAGCGCGCTGTGCCGCTGCGCCGCCGCACCGGTCACCCCGGACAGCCGCAGGTCGGCGCCGACGGTGAAGGCGGCCCGGTCGCGGTCGCCGGCCGGAAGTGCGGCCAGGACCCCGGCGGCCAGGCCGGAGCAGGCCACGGCCAGGAGCGTGACCAGGACCGGGACCGCCTGGCGGCCGGCGTCGCGGCTCAGCCGCCAGGCGCCCAGTGGCGCGACCAGGCCGCGGGAGCGGGCGGCCGCCCGTTCCAGCAGCCGTCCGGCCGGCGGCAGCACCCGCAGCGCCAGCACCGCGCCGGCCACCGCCATCGCCGCCGGGGCGAGCACCAGGACCGGGTCGACCCCGGTGTCGAAGCCAGCACCCGCGCCGGGCACCACCACGCCCTGGTAGTGGCGCAGTTGGAGGAAGCCGAGGACCGCCACGGCGAGCAGCGCCAGGTCCGCTCCGGCCCGCTGCAGGCCCGGCCGAAGCGGGCGGCGCCGGCGCAGCGCCTGCCGGGCGTGGGGGTCCCAGGCCTGCCGGGCGAGCGGCAGCAGCAGGGCCGTGCCGTGCACCGCGAGCGCGAACCCGGCGGCCCACCAGGCGGTTCGGCCGTCGGCCGCGGTCAGGCCGTGCGCCCCGGCGCCGCGCAGGACGGCGGCGAGCAGCGGCTCGACCAGCAGCAGCCCGCAGGCCGCCGCCGGCACGGCGGCCACCGCCCACTCGCCGGCCGCCACCGCGAGCAGCCGCGCCAGGCCGGCTCCCCGGGAACGCTGGAGCGCCTGCTCGACGGCGACCGCGTCGGCCAGCCGACGGGCCGTCAGAACCAGGACCACCGAGGCGAGTACGGCGAGCAGGGCGAGCGGAACAGCGATCTCGGCCCTGGCGGCCAGGGCCGGCACCGCCTGGCCGTCGACCGCGGCGGGCAGCGCGCTGCGCACCCTGGTGTCGGCCAGGGGCGGGGCTGCGCCGCGGTAGACCGAGCGGGCGGTGTCGGAGCCGGCGAGGACGGCCACCCGGTCGCGCAGCGCGGCGAGTTCGGGCAGGCTCGACCGGCCGGTGTCGGGCAGGGCCAGCCACACGGCCTGGGTGCGGCTGCCGAACGTGGGCAGGGCCGTCAGCTGGGCGCCGTCGGCCAGCAGCAGGGCGCGGTCCGCGCCGTCGGCGCCGGCCAGGCCGTTCCAGAAGGCGTCGGCGGCCGAGTCGGGGCGGTAGACGCCGGTCACGGTGAGCGTGAGCGGGCCGCCGGTGGCGGGGTCCGGGACGACCGCGGTGCTGCCGCTCGCCAGGCCGAGGCGGTCGGCGACGGTCTCGGGGAGGGCGACGCGCAGGGCGTTCCCGGGGGCGTTCCCGGGGGCGTCGGCGGGGGCGGCGGAGGACGCGGCGGGGGACGCGGTGGCGGTGGCGGCGTCCGGCCAACTGCCGCTGCTCAACCGGGCGTAGCGGCCCGGGTCGGGCAGTGCCACCGGGAGCCCGGGCAGCCCGGTTTCGGTGGCCTGCCGGCGCGCGGCGAGCGGCAGCGGCAGGTCCACGGCGATACCGGCCCGCAGCGCGGTCTCGGAGCGGAAGGGGACGCCGGCCATCGCCCGGACCAGTGCCGCGTGCACCGCCCGGTCGGCCGCGGGCAGGCCCTGCGCCGTCCAGCGCGCGGACACCTCCACCGAGCGGCCGGCGTCGGCGGCGAGGCGCTGGCGCACCCCGGCCGCGGCGGCCGACTGCGCCAGCCCGGCCACCGCGGCCAGCACCGCCGTCGCCACCAGGATGCTCACGGCCACGGCCGCCAGCACCGCACCGTGCCGCCCGATCCGGCGCCCGACCCCCGCCAGCACCATCCGCCACTCCCCTCGGCGCCCTCCGCTCGACTCCGGGGCGCACGTCACGGGACCACTTGCGGCCCAGAGCTGAGGTTCTATCACAACGAACCATCAGTGGTCTGTACCAATCAGGTCACGGTCCTTCCCGTACAACCCGAACCGCCCCCGCCGTGTCGAACTGCCGCGAGGAGGAGGAACGACGGGGCGGGGCGGCAGCCACGCCGCCGGACGCCGAGGAGTCCGTCAAGTGCGGGGCCGCGGGGGGGACCTGCCGGCCCGACAGGGTAAATCGCGTGAGAGAGGACGGAGTTGTCCGTGGGGGTGGAAGTGTCCATGGGGGTGGAAGTTTCCGTGGGGGTGGAAGTTTCCGTGGGGGTGGAAGTTTCCGTGGGGGTGGAAGTTTCCGTGGGGGTGGAAGTTTCCGTGGGAACGGAGAGCACGGCCGGGGGCGACGGTCCGTCGGCGGAGGAGCGTTTCGAGCACTGGCGGGACCTGGTCGGACGGACGCGGGTCTGCGACGCGACCAGCGCGCACGTCGACAGCTTCACGGCGCAGGTGCGTCGGGTCGAGCTGGGGCCGGTGGCGCTGCTGGGGACGTCGTTCCCGTCGGCGAGGTTCCGGCGGACCGAGCGCATGGTGCGCCAGTCGGACGAGGAGCTGTACCACCTGACGCTGCTGACGGCCGGCGGCCAGGCCCTGAGCCGCGCCGACGACCAGCGGGAGACGATCGGGGTCGGGGACCTGACGATCGTCGACAGCTCGCACCCGTACGACGTGCGGTGCTTCGGCGCCGGCGACCCCGGCCAGGAGCGGTTCGGGGCCGCCGGCGTGGGCGTCGACCTGCCCGCCTCGCTGCTGCCGGTGCCCCCGGACCGGCTGCGCGACCTGCTCGGGCGCGGGCTGTCCCGGCGGGAGGGGACGGGGGCGCTGCTGGCGGAGTTCCTCCTCGGCCTGGACGGCCGGGCCGCCGAGCTGACACCGGCGGAGGCGTGCCGCCTCGGGACGGTCGTGGTCGACCTGGTGGGGGCCTGGATCGCCGGGGAGCTCGACGCCGTGAACGCGCTTCCGCAGGACTCCCGGCAGCGGACCGTGGTGGAGAGCGTCCGGGCCTTCGTCCGGCACCACCTCCACGACCCCGGCCTGACCCCGCCGGTGGTCGCCGCCGCCCACCACATCTCCGTCAGCCACCTGCACCGGCTGTTCACCCGGCACTCCCAGGGCGAGACCCTCGCCGCGTTCATCCGCGGCCAGCGGCTGCGCAAGGCCCACCGCGACCTCGCCGACCCCGCCCTGCACGCCCTGTCGATCCAGGGCGTCGCCGCACGCTGCGGCATCCCCGGCGCCTGCGAGTTCAGCCGCGCGTTCAAGGCGGCGTACGGCCTCTCGCCCCGCGAGCACCGGCAGCGGGCGCTGTCGGCGGCGGCGCGGGAGTAGCCGCGGGGCGCGGGACGGGCGCCCGGCCCGCGGGCGGTGACCGCTGCCGGGCGGCACGGCACGGTCGCCCGAACTCTCCCCGGACTCCGCCGAGTTCGGGGAGAGTTCGGAGACCGGGGATCATGGGCCGCGCACGTCGGCGGCCCTCGACGCGGACTGCCGGGATCCCCGCACGGCGGGAATCCCGGCAGTCCTCCAGGGCTCCCTGGTGGCTGGGGGCGGCTTCTCGGCCTGCGGGCCACTCAGGGGCGAACGGTCCGGGCCGGTCAGGCCAGGGAAACCGACCCGCGGTAGAGCGAGGAACCCACGCTGGTGCAGTACGCGTAGCTCCAGGAGCCGCCACCGACCCGGCGCAGGTCTCCGTACACGGTCTGGCCGCTGTTGCACAGGGCGACGGCCCGGAAGTAGGTGGCGCCCTCGGAGCAGTACGCACCGAACGTGTTGCTGTCGCTCCAGGTGGAACAGGAAGTGTTCGTCGTGGTCGCCGACGCCGGCGTGGCGGCAGCGATTCCGAGCGTGAGCGAGGCCGCGGCGACGGCCGTTGCCGCGAATTTGCGCATCTTGAGCATCGAATTCCCCTCCCGGACAGGGCAGTCCGCTTTCGGGCGAAGGCGGCTGCGTCGTGAACGAGGCTAGAACGGCGCACTCCCCGGTGAACGGTTCCGCGCGGGCGAGCGGACGCGGTGCCAAGAGCCTGCGACGCTGTGCACAATCACGGACGGATTCCCCCGGGACGGCCCGGTCGGGGGCGCGCGGGTCAGCCTCACTACCTGTCCAGCCGACCGGGGCGTCATGCGCGAGGGGGCGCATTGCCCCCGATCGGGTGGTCCGGCCGTGCTTCGCGCGCCGGTGGCCCGGGCGGGGCCGGATAGTGGAGCGGTCGCCGAGGCACGGGCCCGGCGTCCCTTCGTCCGGGAAACCCGAGGTGTACCGCCATGCCCACGTCCGCAGCCACCGACCGTGTCGGGCTCGTGTTCTCACTGTTCGACGCCGACGGGAACGGTGTCCTCGAACCCGCCGACTTCGACCTGATGGGCAGCCGCGTCGTCGCGGCGCTCCCCCGGGCCGGCGAGGACGCCAAGAACCGGCTGCTCGACGCCCTGCGGCACTACTGGCACACGCTGGTGACCGAGCTGGACACCGACGGCGACGGGCGGATCAGCCCCGAGGAGTTCACCGCCGTGGTGCTGGACCCGCAGCGCTTCGACGCCACCATCGACGAGTTCGCCCGCGCGCTGTCCACGCTGGGCGACCCGGACGGCGACGGCCTGGTCACCCGCCCGGACTTCCTCGCCCTGATGACCGCGATCGGGTTCGACGACCGGAACATCACGGCGCTGTTCGACGCGTTCGGCCCGGTGGACGGCGACCGCGTCCCGGTCGCGGTCTGGGCGGAGGGCATCCGCGACTACTACCGCCCCGAGAAGACCGGCATCCCCGGCGACCACCTGGTTCCCGGGGCGGCCCGGTGACCCCGGTCGCCCACCAGGGCGCCGGCCCGGTGCCGGCGCCCGCCGCCGGGCGGCCCGCGGTCGGGCTGGCGGTGGGCCGGGGCACCGGCCCGGAGCTCGCCGCCGTCTTCGAACGCGTCCTGCGGGTGCTCACCGCCGACCACCCGACGGGGGTGCGGATCGTGCGCTCCCCGCGCCTGTACCACTCCTACGTCTCGCTGCGCGCGCACGGCGGCCCCGCCGACGTCCAGGAGCTGACCGGGCAGGACGCGGAGCACTACGAGCGGTTCTGCCGCGACCTGGCCGCCGGCGGCACCACCGCGGTCTTCCGCACCGCGATCAACGCCCAGTCCCTGTACCTGGTGCGCCGTCGCCTGTGCGCCGTCAAGGTGGACCTGTTACGGGCCGGAGAAACGTCCCTGCTGCTCGTCCGCGACCAGGCCCAGGGCTTCTACACCGGGGAGAACCTGCACACCCCGGGAGCGGTCACCCGCACCCTGTCCTTCAGCCGGGAGACCACCGGGACCGTCGTGCGCCACGCCCTGGAGCGGGCCCGGCGCGAATGGCCCGACGGGCGGATCGACCGCATCGTCATGGCCTACAAGTTCCACCTCCTGGACGGCGCGTTCGACACCTGGGTCGCCGGGATCGCCGAGCGGTTGGGCGTACGGATCGAGGTGTTCCAGCCCGACACCGTCAACCGCAACCTGATCACCCACGGCCTGCCGGAGCGCACGCTGCTGATCGCCGGGAACGAGTGGGCGGACATCATGCACGTGGTCCTGCTGGACCGCTTCGGCGCCCAGCGGCAGGAGAACCGCTGCACGGAGAACGTCTGCCTCGACCCCGGCGCGGCCGGGCTGGTCGAGTACCAGACCGTGCACGGCTCCGCCGACGACCTGGCCGGGCGCGACCTGGTCAACCCGGTGGCCACGGTCCGCGCCGCCGCCCTGGTCGCCGAGCGGCACGCCGGCGTCCCCGGCGCCGTCCGGGCGGTCGAGGCCGCCCTCACCGCCCTGGACGACAAGGACGTGCGCACCCCGGACCTCGACGGCCGGCACTCCACCACCGCGGTGGTCGACGCGCTGGTCGACGTCCTCGACCCGCCCGGTGCCGCCGCGGGTTCCACGGCCCTGGTGGGCGAGCCGTGACCGGCCCGGCGGGAACCGCCCTGGTGGTGGTGGACCTGCAGAACGACTTCTGCGCCGGGCCGGTGGCCCGGGCCCGTTTCGGCGGCGACGGCGCCGTCCTGGAGGCCGTGGTCGCCAACAGCGTCCGGGCGGTGGACCGGGCCCGGCGCGCGGGCGTGGAGGTGGTGTTCGTCCGCTTCCTCGGCGACACCGTCCACCAGGGCGCGGCCTGGCGCGCGCGGGACCGGCGCCTCGGCAAGGAGCCGAAGTGCCTGGAGGGCACCTGGGGGGCGGAGTTCCACGGGGTGGCCCCGGCGCCGGGCGAACGGGTCTTCACCAAACGGGCCCGTTTCGACGCCTTCCTCGGCGAGGGCCCGGGCGAGGACCTGGAGGAGCACCTGCGCGCGGGCGGCACCGGGCACCTCGTGCTCGCCGGGCTCTACGCCGACGTCTGCGTGGACTCCACCGCCCGCACCGCCTTCCAGAAGGGCTTCCACCTCACCGTCCTGACGGACTGCACCACCTCCCTGCACCTGCCCTGCGACGACGTCCTGCGGTTCATGCGCGTCCTGTACGGCGCCCGCACCACCACCGGAGACGACCCCGCGGCCTGGACGGCGCCCGCGCACGAGGAGGAACCGTGCACGCCGTAGCCGCGCAGGCCGTGGCCGGGCACGCCGAAGCCGGGCGGGCCACCGCCGCGGCCCCGGCCCGCGGCGTGGCCTCCGGGGTGGGCCGTACCGCCCTGCTGGTGGCGGCCGCCCGCGCCGTCGAGACCCACCGCCCCGACGCCCTGGCCCGCGACCCGCTCGCCGAGCTCTTCGTCCGCGCCGCCCCCGCCTCGGCGCACTGGCCGCTGCGCCCCGAGCAGGTCCCCGGCGGGGAGGCCGACCCGCTGTGGGGGCGCCTCGGGCGCTACTTCGGGCTGCGCACCCGGGTCCTGGACGACCACCTGCTGGCCGCCGTACGGGGCGGCGCCCGCCAGATCGTCCTGCTGGGCGCGGGCCTGGACTCCCGGGCCTACCGGCTCGACTGGCCGCCCGGCTGCGTCCTCCACGAGATCGACACCGACGAGGTGCTGGCCTTCAAACGGACCGTCCTCGACGCGGCCGGCGCGGCTCCCGCCGCCGAGCGCCGCCCCCTGGCCGCCGACCTGCGCGCCGACTGGGCCGGGCCGCTGCTGGCGGGCGGCTTCGACCCGGCGGCGCCGACCGCGTGGCTCGCCGAGGGGCTGCTGCTCTACCTCCCCGCCGAGGCCGAGCGGCGCCTGATGGCCACCGTGCACCGGCTCAGCGCGCCCGGCAGCACCCTCGCCTACGAGCTCAAGGACGTGGCCGCCGAGCCGCCGGCCGTGCGCACGTCCCCCGTGTACGTCGCGGCCCGGCAGCGGCTCGGCATCGACCTGCGCGCCCTCTTCGACGCCGACCCCCGCCCCGACTCCGCCGCCCGACTCACCCGCCGGGGCTGGACGGTGACCGTGCGCAGCCCGTACGACTTCACCGCCGTGCACGGCCGCGGCCCGCTGCCGGAGCCGAACGACGCGCTGGCGGCCAACCGCTGGGTCTTCGCCGCCCGCCCGGGGCCGTCGGGAGGCGGGGAGGCCCCGGGCGCCGGTCCGCGCAGGCGGCCGCCCGTTCCGGGGCCCCGGTAGGGGCGGGCCTTCGAACGCCGTCGCCGGCCGGTGCGGGCCCGCCGGCGCGGACCGCCCGGGCCCGCACGGGAGAATGGGCCGGGTGACCAGCACTCAGCCGCTCCCCCGGGGCCTCACCGCCCTGATCCCCGTCGCCCCCGCACCGGCCACGCCCGGTGAGCGGGCGGCCTCCCAGCTCCTCCATCTGCGCAGCGTGGAGGTGCCCCTGCCGCTCCTGGTGGCCGCCGCGGAGCTGATCGCCCCGCAGCTGGAGAGCGAGGACCCGGTCACCCGCGAGGCCGCCGAGGCCGTCCAGGCCCGCCTGCGGGCCGTCATCGCGCAGGCCGCGCTCGGGCGGTAGCGGGCGGCCCCGTCCCCGGCGCGCCGCGGGCCGGATTTCCCGCGCGGGTGAATTCCGCGGCGTTTTCCGTGCACCCCGCCGTTCGGCGGGGGCACCCCCGCCGTCGGACGGAATTGTTCAAGGTGTTTCACAAAAGGGAAATTGACGCCCCCATCGCGAAAACGGCCTGACCCGGCGCAATGTCGATCATGAACCACCGCCATCGGCGGATTCCCCTGAAAACCCCTCAGCAATTCCGCCGGCCGCCGATTTCGCGGAATCAAATTGATCGCTATACGATCCATCGGGAATCGGATCCTGATCCCCCGCCGGAACGGCAACCCCACAGCCGCCGGCGCCCCGGGCAGGAGAGCACTCCGCCCCCCTCCGCAAGAACGCACCCCAGGTGGCCATGCATCCCCACACCGCCCACATCGACGGGTTCCACTACGGCTGGATCAACCCGCTCCTGTCCTACCTCATCGCCTGCACCGGCGCGGCGCTCGGACTGCGCTGCACCGTACGGGCCCTGACCCTGCCGCCGGCCCGCCGCCTGGGGTGGCTGCTGCTGTCCGCGGTCGAACTCGGCTGCGGCATCTGGACCATGCACTTCATGGCGATGATGGGCTTCGCCGTCACCGGCTCGACCGTCGTCTACCGCGTCCCCGAGACCCTCGGCAGCCTGCTGCTGGCCGTCGTGGTCGTCGGCGCCGGCGTCCTGTACGTCGGCTACCGCCGCAGGACGACGGCGTCCCTGCTGATCGGCGGCACCGTCACCGGCTGCGGTGTCGCGGCCATGCACTACCTCGGCATGTCCGCCATGCAGGTCGAGGGCGAGGTCTCCTACGACCCCGTGCTGGTGGCCGTCTCCATCGCCATCGCCGTGGCCGCCGCCACCGCGGCGCTGTGGATGACCCTCAACATCACCGGCTTCGCGGCCTCGCTGGCCGCCTCCCTCGTCGCCGGGGTCGCGGTCACCGCCATGCACTACACCGGGATGGCCGCCGTCTCCGTCCGACTGGACGAGCGGTTCCGGGCCGACGGCCTGCCCGCCTCCCAGTTCGTCGTGCCGCTGGCCGTCGCCATCATGGCCGTCATCGCGATCGGCGGGTTCGTCCTCACCCTCTCCCCGCCGGAACCGGTCGACACCCCGGCCCGGGAGCCGCTGCGCGTCAAGCTCTTCGACCGCAGCACCTGACCGACCGCAGCAACCGACCGACCGCCGCGCCGTGGGCACGGCGCGCCGACGCGCCCCGGGGGCGGCCCACTGTCCAGGCCGCCCCCGGGGCTTCGGTGCGCACCGCGGCATCCCGGGGCCCTCTCCCCGGGACCCCTCCGGCATCCGTCGGCGCGCACGGCCGCGCCGAGGTCCGTCCCCCTCGACGGGCCGCGGCGCAGCGGCTTCACGGGGTGTCAGCGCGAGCCGGTCACACCTGCTGCCAGAGCGCGGGGACGTTCGGCGGCTCCCAGCCGACCAGGGCGGTGTGGCCCTGGAGGCAGCGGTAGCCGACGCCGTTGTAGGTCACGACGTCGCCCGCCTGATAGGTGGTGCCGGCGGTCCAGGTGCCGCCGGGGTTGGGCGAGTCCTTGCCCACCGTCAGGCTGTACTGGGCGGTGTGGGTGGTGGTGCCGGCGGTGCCGGTGACGGTGATCTGGTAGGTCCCGTTCGCCGCGCTCGCGGAGGCGTTCAGGGTGAGGGTGGCGGAGGAGCCGGCCTGGACCGAGGAGGGGTTGAAGCTCGCGGTGACGCCGGACGGCAGGCCGGAGGCGGTCAGGGCGACGGTCTGGGCGGTGC
>NZ_JBHXTL010000131.1:0-26754 GCF_042677365.1 Kitasatospora sp. NPDC127116 | reverse complement strand
AAGGAACGGACGCTTCCTTCGGACCGCCTTCCAGCGGACCCTCCGGGCTTCGTTCTTTCGTGTTTCCAGCTTATCAGATGTTTTCCGCTCCGTTTCCGGGGCTTCGTTCATCCAACTCGCCGGTGTCTTCCGGGGCTTGACGCCCTGTCCGACGTTTCAAACTCTAGCCGATCCCCGCTCCGAAAAGCGAATCCGGCTGCAATCCGATAAAACGCGCACGCCGAATAAGCACCAGGTCGGGACGCGAAAAGCGAAAACGACCGGCACGAACCGAGAAGTGGTGTTTCAAAGGATTGGCTGCCCCGGGACCGTCCGCGCAGACGCGTGTCCGGTGCTCCCAGCCAGGCAGCTCGAAGAACTGTACGCGCTTCGGCGGCGGGATGCAAACGTCGTGCAAAGACCGCTGGCCGGACCCCGGGGGGAGGGGTCCGGCCGGCGGAGCTGTGCGGCTCGGCTGTTGGAGCGGGCGGCTCAGCTGTTGGTGGGGAAGCCCAGGTTGATGCCGCCGTGCGACGGGTCCAGCCAGCGCTGGGTCACGGCCTTGCCCCGGGTGAAGAACTGCACGCCGTCCGGGCCGTACGCGTGGGTGTCGCCGAACAGCGAGGCCTTCCAGCCGCCGAAGGAGTAGTAGGCGACCGGCACCGGGATCGGCACGTTGATGCCGACCATGCCGACCTCCACCTCGAACTGGAAGCGCCGGGCCGCGCCGCCGTCGTTGGTGAAGAGGGCGGTGCCGTTGCCGTACGGGTTGGCGTTGATCAGCGCCAGGCCCTCCTCGTACGAGTCGACGCGCACGACCGAGAGGACCGGGCCGAAGATCTCGTCGTTGTAGACGGACATGCCGGGCTTCACGTGGTCGAACAGCGTGGGGCCGAGCCAGAAGCCGTCGGCCGTCGGGGAGCCGTTGCGGTCCTCGGCGGTGACCGGGTGCTTGCGGCCGTCCACGGCGAGCTCGGCGCCGTCGGCGACGCCGGACTCCACGTAGGAGGTGACCTTGTCCCGGTGCTGGCCGGTGACCAGCGGGCCCATCTCGGAGTCGCCGTTGCAGCCGGGACCGACCTTCAGGGTGGCGATCCGCTGCTTGATCTTCTCGACCAGCTCGTCGCCGATCGGGTCGACCGCGACCAGCACGGACACCGCCATGCAGCGCTCGCCGGCCGCGCCGAAGCCGGCGTTGACGGCGGCGTCGGCGGCGAGGTCGAGGTCGGCGTCCGGCAGGACCAGCATGTGGTTCTTGGCGCCGCCCAGGGCCTGCACGCGCTTGCCGTAGCGGGTGCCGGTCTCGTAGACGTAGCGGGCGATCGGGGTGGAGCCGACGAAGCTGACGGACTTGACGTCCGGGTGCTCCAGCAGGCGGTCGACGGCCACCTTGTCGCCGTGCACGACGTTGAAGACGCCGTCCGGCAGCCCGGCCTCCTTCCACAGCTCGGCGAGGAAGTTGGCGGCGGACGGGTCCTTCTCCGAGGGCTTCACCACGACGGTGTTGCCGGCCGCGATGGCGATCGGGAAGAACCACATCGGCACCATGGCCGGGAAGTTGAACGGCGAGATGATCGCGACCGGGCCGAGCGGCTGGCGGATCGAGTAGACGTCGACACCGGTCGAGGCCTGCTCGGTGAAGCCGCCCTTGATCAGCTGCGGGATGCCGCAGGCGTACTCCACGACCTCCAGGCCGCGGGCGATCTCGCCCAGCGCGTCGGAGTGCACCTTGCCGTGCTCCGCCACGATGATCGAGGCCAGCTCGTCGCGGCGGGCGTTCAGCAGCTCGCGGAAGGCGAAGAGCACCGTCGTCCGCTTCGCGATCGAGGCGTTGCGCCACTCGGTGAAGGCCGCGGCGGCGGCGGCCACCGCCTGGTCGACCTCGGCGATCCCGGCGAAGTCGACCTGGCCGGCGACCTGGCCGGTGGCCGGGTCGAAGATCTCACCCCGACGGGGGGCCGCACCGGCGGTGGCGACCGGCTTGCCGCTGATCCAGTGAATGATGTGCTTGCTCAAGGTCCGTCTGCCTCCGAAGTCCCGGGCGGCGTCCTGCCACCGGTCCGGTCTGGCGCCGCCCGCATGGGCCGGGCGCCGGGAAATCACGGGGCTACCGCGTTCGTCTTCCAGTCTGGTGGCCGTTTCGGTCCTGCTCAACGAACAGGCTGACGGGGATCGTGGATTCAGCCTTACAGGTCGTCCGGTCGCTCGGCCGAACGGGCGGCTCCACCGGGCCGGGGCCTCAGGTGTCCTCGTCCTCCGGCTCCTCCAGGTACGGGTCGTGCAGGCCGTCTGCCGCTTCCCGGGTCTCCAGCAGGTCCAGCCGCAGGTCCTGGGCCCAGGCGAGCGCCCACCGCTTCAGCCCGTCGACCTCCCCGGCCGGAACGCCCCGGGCGCGGAACCGCCCGTCCGCCGCGTCGGCGAGCGTCTCCAGTCGGTCGGCCAGTGCCGTGGGCTGGAAGTCCGGGTCCAACTCCCCTGCCAGTGCGATCAGTTCGCCCTCGCGGTAGCAACGGGTGAGGGCGTGGACGTCGATCAGGTCGCGCGGCATGCCCCGGTCCACGAGGAGCGCGGTGGTCAGCGCGGCCGCGTCCTCCAGGGCGACGACCGGCAGCACCACGGGAGGCTCGTCCGGCCCGGGCGCACCGAGGTCGAGGCGGACCGGGCGGTGGCCCAGCGGCTCCTTGCGCAGTTCCACCGAGTGCGACCGCCCGCCGAGCGCCAGCCGGACGGTGAGCTGCTCCAGCCGCGGTGTGCCCGGCCGCTCGACGGCCTCCCCGCCCGCCGCCCGGTACGCCTCGCGCAGCGCGGCGGCCACCTCCGGCAGGTCGGCGCCGCCGGTGGCCAGGGTCAGCCCGTCCTGCGGGCAGGCCGCGACGCCGTGGGCGCGCAGCGCGTGCCCGCCGGCCAGCGCGAGGCCGTACCGGTCGCAGACCGGTGCGGCCGCGGCGGCCAGGCGCAGCTGGGCGGGGCCCGGGCGGAGGGACGCGTCGACGGCGTGCGGGACGGTGGTCACGCCTCCAGTCTGACGCGACCGACCGCACGGCGCGCCACCACCGCCGGGCGCCCCCGCGCACCCCAAAGCGCCGGAACTCCCCCAGGTGCGCCACCACAGCCGGGCCCCGGAGGGCTCACCAGCCGCTGAGCCTCGCCGCCGCCTCGTGCAGGGCGAGCTCCAGCAGCATCGGGTCGTTGAGCCGCCCGGAGCCGTCGGGCGGGACCAGCCACCGCACGCCCCGGCTGCTGCGCCCGGGGTGCGGCACGACGATCCAGGCGCCCTCCCCCGCACCGCGCACACCGGTGCCGATCCAGCGGGCCGCCGTGCCGACGGGCACCAGGAAGCTGACCTGCTCGCCCCCGAAGTCGGTGAGGACCGGGCCGCGGGTGCGCGGGTCCGTGATCTCCAGGGCCGGGTGCCCGAGCCGCCCGGGGACGGAGAGGACGTCCCAGCGTCGGCCGGCCGGCAGCAGCACCAGGCCCAGCCCGGTGCGCTCCCACTGCTCCCGGAAGGACTCCGGGTCCGGTGCCGCCTGGGCGAGCCAGTGCAGTCCGGTGGTCTCCATGTCGTGTCCCCGCTTCTTGCCGTTCGTACTGTTCGGAGACGGCGGGAGGAACGGGACCCGCCGTCACCAAGGAGAGGCGGACGGCGGGTCCCGATTACACGACTATGGGGTGCCCGATTGGCGGCGGTCGCGCTTCAGCTGTCGAAGCCGAGCCCCAACCGGTCGAGGGTGCGCAGCCAGAGGTTGCGGTGGCCGCCGGTGCGGTCCGCCCGCTCCAGCGACCGGGTGGTGAGTTCGATCCCGGCCCAGCGCACCGGCTCGGGCGGGAACGGCAGCGGCTTGCTGCGCACCATGTCCAGGGAGGTGCGCTCGGTGCGCTCGCCGGCGAGCAGGTCGAGCATCACCTCGGCGCCGAAGCGGGTCGCGCCGACGCCGAGCCCGGTGTAGCCGACCGCGTAGGCGACCTTGCCGCGGTACCCGGTGTCGAAGAACGCCGAGAACCGGCTGCAGGTGTCGATGGCGCCGCCCCAGGCGTTGGTGAAGCGCAGGCCCTCCAGCTGCGGGAAGCAGCGGAAGAAGTGGTTGGCCAGGGTGCGGAAGGTCTCCGGCCGCTGGTCGTACTCGTGCCGGACGTGGCCGCCGAAGTGGTAGACCGCGTCGTAGCCGCCCCAGAGGATCCGGTTGTCGGCGGAGAGCCGGAAGTAGTGGAACTTGTTGGCGCTGTCGCCGAGGCCCTGCCGCCCGCGCCAGCCGATCGAGGCGAGCTGCTCGTCGTCGAGCGGCTCGGTCATCAGGGCGTAGTCGTACACCGGGACGATGTACGGGCGGACCCGCTTGAGCAGCGACGGGAAGACGTTGGTGCCGAGGGCGACCTTGCGGGCGAAGACCCGGCCGTACGGGGTGCGGACGGCCATGCCGCTGCCGTGCTCCCGCAGGTCGGTGGCCCGGGTGTGCTCGAAGATCCGCACGCCCTGGCCCAGGCAGGCGTCCTTGAGGCCCCAGGCGAGCTTGGCGGGGTGGACCATCGCCACGCCCTCCTTGTCCCAGAGGCCGCCGAGGAAGGTCGGCGAGTTCACCTCGGCGCGCAGCTGGTCGGCGTCCAGGACGGTGATGTCGAAGCCGTACCGGGCGACCGCCTCGGCGATCTCGTGGAGCTCCTCGACCTGGTGGGGCTGGGTGGCGACGTCGATCTCGCCGGTGCGCTCCCACTCGGCGTCGATGCCGTAGCGCTTGACGGTGGCCTCGATGCCGTCGAGGTTGGCGGCACCGAGGCGTTCCAGCTGGGCCAGTTCGGACGGCCAGCGGTCCAGGCCGTTGCCGAAGCCGTGGGTGAGGCTGGCCGCGCAGAATCCGCCGTTGCGCCCGGACGCGGCCCACCCGACCTCGTTGCCCTCGACCAGCACGACGTCCAGCGAGGGGTCGCGTTCCTTGGCGATGAGGGCGGTCCACAGGCCGGAGTAGCCGCCGCCGACGACCAGCAGGTCGCAGGTGGTGTCGCCGACCAGGGCGGGCAGCGCCGCCGGCCGGCCGGGATCCTCCAGCCAGAAGGGGGTGGGCCTGGCGTCACTGAGTGCGCGGGCGGAATCCATGCATTATCAGCCACTTTCTACGAATAGATGACGTATGACGTGCCACCGCTGTCGACCGTACGTCAGGCGGTGGCCTTCCGGCGGTTGCCCAGCCACTGGCCGACGACGGTCAGCACCACGGCGGCGAGGAACATCGCGGTGCCGATGACGTTCACCTGCACCGGGATGCCGCGCTGCGAGGCGCCCCAGACGAACATCGGGAAGGTGACCGTGGTCGGCCCCGAGTTGAACTGGGTGATGATGAAGTCGTCGAAGGAGAGCGCGAAGCTGAGCAGCGCGCCCGCCGCGATGCCGGGCGCCGCCAGCGGCAGGGTGACCCTCAGGAAGGTCTGGGTGGGGGTCGCGTAGAGGTCCTGGGCGGCCTGTTCGAGCCTCGGGTCCATGCTCATCACGCGCGCCTTGACCGCCGTCACCACGAAGCTGAGGCAGAACATGATGTGCGCGATGAGGATGGTGGTGAAGCCGAACGGGATGCGCATGTTGAGGAAGAGCGTCCCGAGCGAGGCGGCCATGACCACCTCGGGCATGGCCATCGGCAGGAAGATCATCGCGGTGGTGGCCGAGCGGCCGCGGAAGCGGTAGCGGGCCAGTGCGAAGGCGACCATGGTGCCGAGCACGGTGGCGCCGATGGTGGCGAGCACCGCGATCTGCAGGCTGAGCGAGAGCGACTGGCACATGTCGGCCACGCCGCAGGGGTTGGTCCAGGCGTCGGTGGAGAACTCGTTCCACTCGTAGTTGAACTTGCCCACCGGCTTGTTGAACGAGAAGGCGAGCACGACCAGGTTGGGCAGCACCAGGTAGGCGAGGGCCAGCAGGCCGGCCAGCACCACCAGGCGGGCGCGGATCCATGTGAACATCCGGGACATCAGACCAGATCCTCCGTCCCGGCCTTGCGCATGTAGACCGTCACCATGCCCAGGATCAGGGCCATCAGGATGAAGCTCAGCGCGGCGGCCGTGGGGTAGTCGAGCACGTTCAGGAACTGCTTCTGGATGCCGTTGCCGACCATCTGCTCGCTCGGCGAGCCCAGCAGCTGGGCGTTGATGTAGTCGCCGGAGGCCGGGATGAAGGTCAGCAGGGTGCCCGCGACCACGCCCGGCAGCGAGATCGGGAAGGTGACCTTGCGGAAGGTGGTGAACGGCCGGGCGTAGAGGTCGCCGGCCGCCTCGTGCAGGCGCGGGTCGATCCGCTCCAGCGAGGTGTACAGCGGCAGGATCATGAACGGCAGGAAGTTGTACGTCAGGCCGCAGACCACCGCGAGCGGCGTGGCCAGCACCCGGTCGCCGTCGGTGAGGCCGAGCAGGTTGGTGACGTCCAGGACGTGCAGCGCGTTCAGCGCGCCGACCACCGGGCCGCCGTCGGACAGGATGGTCTTCCAGGCCAGCGTGCGGATCAGGAAGCTGGTGAAGAACGGCGCGATGACCAGGATCAGGATGACGTTGCGCCAGCGCTTGCTCGCCTTGAAGGCGATCGTGTACGCGAGCGGGTAGCCGACGGCCAGGCAGAGCACGGTGGCGACGGCGGCGTAGGAGAACGAGCGCAGGAAGTGCCACTTGTACTCGACCAGGGCGTCCCAGTAGGTCGAGAAGTGCCAGGTGACCTTGAAGCCCTCTTCGAGGGAGCCGGTCTGCAGCGAGGTCGACCCCTGGTAGAGCATCGGGACGGCGAAGAAGATCACCAGCCAGGCGATGCCGGGCAGCAGCAGCCAGTACGGGGTGAGCTTGCGCTTCGGCCCGCGCTCCGCCGGTTGCGGGGAGCCGCCGTCGGGGGGTATCGCCCGGGACGGCGCGGCCGGGGTGGTGGCGGTCATGCGGCCTCCTCCCCGGTGCCCGCGTCGATCGCCTGTGCGGCGTCCAGGGCGAAGGAGTGCGCCGGGTTCCAGTGCAGCTGGACGGCGGCGCCGGGGACGACGCGGGCGTCGCGCTCCATGTTCTGCTCGAAGACGGTGACCTCCTGGCCGCCGTCGGTGCGCACCACGTACTGGGTGGAGACGCCGATGAAGCTGGAGTCGAGCACCGTGCCGGTCAGCCGGTTGCGGCCGTCGGCGACCTGCTCGGAGGCGTGGGTGATGGTGATCTTCTCCGGGCGCACGCCCAGGTGGACGCGCTTGGCGTCGGTGGTGCAGCGCGCCTTCGGCACGGCGAGGCGGACGCCGGCCGCATTGAGCAGCAGGTCACCGCCCTCGGTGCCGGTGACCTCGGCGGGCAGCAGGTTGGACTGGCCGAGGAAGTTGGCCACGAAGGTGGTGGCGGGGTTCTCGTACAGCTCGGCGGGGGCGCCCAGCTGCTCGACCCGGCCGCCGTTCATCACCGCGATGGTGTCGGCCATCGTCATGGCCTCCTCCTGGTCGTGGGTGACGTGCACGAAGGTGATGCCGACCTCGGTCTGGATCCGCTTGAGCTCCAGCTGCATCTGGCGGCGGAGCTTGAGGTCGAGCGCGCCGAGCGGCTCGTCCAGGAGCAGCACCTGCGGGTGGTTGATCAGCGCGCGGGCGACCGCGACGCGCTGCTGCTGGCCGCCGGAGAGCTGGTGCGGCTTGCGCCGGGCGTACTGGCCGAGCTCGACCAGTTCCAGCATCTCGTCGACCTGCTTCCTGACGTCCTTCCGGCCGCGCCGGCGCAGGCCGAAGGCGACGTTCTCGAAGATGTCCAGGTGCGGGAAGAGCGCGTAGCTCTGGAAGACGGTGTTCACCGGCCGCTTGTACGGGGGCAGGGCGGTGACGTCCTGGCCGCCGATCAGGACGGTGCCGCTGGTGGGCTCCTCCAGGCCGGCGATCATGCGCAGGGTGGTGGTCTTGCCGCAGCCGGAGGCGCCGAGCAGGGCGAAGAAGGAGCCCTGGGGGACGGTCAGGTCGAGCGGGTGGACGGCGGTGAAGGAGCCGTAGGTCTTGCCGATTCCGGTGAGCCGGACGTCGCCGCCGACGGCCGCGTCGCGCTGCTGGTCTGTCATGGGGTGGTGTCTTCCTGGGATTCTCTGCCGGGAGGTGGGGTCAGGCGCCGATGAGCTTCGAGAACTTCTGCTCGAAGTCGCTCTCCTCGCTCTCGGAGAGCGTGCGGAACACGTGCGCCTTGACCGCCATCTCGGGGGTGGGTACGACCAGCGGGTTGGCCGCGGTGTCCGGGGCGATGCCGGCGAGCTCGTCCTTCATCCCGGTGACGGCGGAGACGAAGCCGATGCCCGCGACCAGCTGCGCCGCGATCTTCGGCTGATAGTAGAAGTCGATCAGCTTCTCCGCGTTCGCCTTGTGCCGGGCCTTGGCCGGAACCAGCATGTTGTCGGTCGAGGCGATGTAGCCCTTCTCCGGGATGACGAACCCGATGTCCGGATTGTCGGCCTGCAGTTGGATCAGGTCGCCGCCCCAGGCGATGCAGGCCGCGATGTCGCCGGCGGAGAGCTCCTGGCCGTAGTCGTTGCCGGTGAAGCGGCGGATCTGCTTGCTGTCGACGGCCTTCTGCAGCCGGGCGACCGCGCCGTCGTAGTCGTCGGCGGTGAACCTCGCGGTGTCCTTGCCCTGGTCCAGCAGGACCATCCCGATGCTGTCGCGCATCTCGGACAGGAAGGTCACCCGGCCCTTGAGGTCGGGGTCGTCCAGCAGCTGGGAGACGCTGGTGACCTCCTTGCCCCTGGTCGCCTTCCGGTTGTACGCGACGACGGTCTGGATGCCGGCCCACGGGTAGGAGTAGAGCCGCCCCGGGTCCCAGTCGGGGGCGCGGAAGCGCGCCTCGATGTTGGTGATCGCGGTGGTGACGTTCGCCGGGTTGAGCTTCTGCGCCCAGCCGAGCCGGATCAGCCGGGCCGCCATCCAGTCGGTGAGCACCATCAGGTCGCGGCCGGTGTCCTGGCCCGAGGCGAGCTGCGGCTTGACCTTGCCGAAGAACTCGACGTTGTCGTTGACGTCCTCGTTGTACTTGACCTTGATCCCGGTGGCCTCGGTGAAGGCGTCCAGGGTGCCGTGCTTCTCCTTGTCCTTCTCGTCCGTGTCCACGTACAGCGGCCAGTTGGAGAAGGCGACCTCCTTCTGCGTCCCCGAGAGGTCCTCGGCGGCGTTCGCGGTCGAGTCACCGGTCGCCCGGGGAGCCGCCGGGATGCCGCAGGCCGCCAGGGTGCCCGCCCCGGCGGTCAGCGCGGCGGCGCGCAGCAGGGTGCGACGGCCGAGCGCGGCCCGGCCGCTGGTCAGACTGCGTTCCCAGGCCCTGCGGACCGGTTCGGGCAGACCGTCGGTGAGCTCGTTGAACGCCATGGAACGGGCCTCCTGGGGGGAGATGGGGTGTGGGGGCACCCGCTTGGGCCGGGGGTTATCTGTCTCCGAAGACGGTGCGGTGCCAGTCCTTGCGGGCCACCGCGGTGGTGTCGAACATGACGTGCTTCACCTGGGTGTACTCGTCCAGCGAGTACTGGGACATGTCCTTGCCGTAGCCGGACGCCTTGTAGCCGCCGTGCGGCATCTCGCTGATGATCGGGATGTGGTCGTTGACCCAGACGCAGCCGGCCGCGATCTCCCGGGTGGCGCGCAGCGAGCGGTGCACGTTGCTCGTCCAGGCGGAGGCGGCCAGCCCGTACGGGGTGTCGTTGGCCAGCCGCAGGCCCTCGTCGTCGCCGTCGAAGGGCAGCACGACCAGCACCGGGCCGAAGACCTCGCCCTGCACGACCTCGCTGTCCTGGGCCGCGCCGGTGATCAGGGTGGGCGGGTAGTACGCGCCCCGGGTGAGGTCGTGGCCGTCGTGGCCCCGCTCCGGGACCCGGCCGCCGGTGACCACGGTGGCGTACGAGCGGGCGCGCTCCACGAAGCCCGCCACCCGGTCCCGGTGGGCGTACGAGACCAGCGGGCCGAGGTCGGTGCGCGGGTTCAGCGGGTCACCGATCCGGATCGCCGCGAACAGCTCGGCCACCCCGGCCGTGAAGGCGTCGTACAGCGGGCGCTGGACGTAGGCGCGGGTGGCCGCCGTGCAGTCCTGGCCGGCGTTGATCAGCGAGGCCGCGACCGCTCCGTGCACCGCGGCGTCCAGGTCCGCGTCGTCGAAGACCACGAACGGGGCCTTGCCGCCGAGCTCCAGGTGGGTGCGCTTGACGCTCGCGGTGGCGATCTCGGCGACCCTCCTGCCGACGCCGGTGGAGCCGGTGAAGGAGACCATCGCGACGTCCGGGTGCCCGACCAGGTGCTCGCCCGCGGTGCGCCCGGCGCCGGTGACCACGTTGACCACGCCGTCCGGGATGCCCGCCTCGGTGCAGGCCCGGGCGAACATCAGCGAGGTCAGCGGGGTCAGCTCGGCCGGCTTGAGCACGATGGTGTTGCCCGCGGCGATCGCCGGGAGGATCTTCCAGGCGGCCATCTGCAGCGGGTAGTTCCACGGCGAGATCGAGCCGACCACGCCGACCGCCTCGCGCCGCACGTAGGAGGTGTGGTCGCCGGAGTACTCGCCGGCCGCCTTGCCCTCCAGGTTGCGGGCGGCGCCTGCGAAGAAGGCGGCGTTGTCGACGGTGCCGGGCACGTCGAACTCGGTGGCCAGCTTGACCGGCTTGCCGGTCTGCGCCGTCTCCACCCGGGCCAGGTCGTCGGCCGCCCCGGCCAGGACGGCCGCCAGCCGGGTGAGCGCCTCGGAGCGCGCGCCCGGGGTGGCCGAGGACCAGCCGGGCAGGGCGGCCCTGGCGGCGGCGACGGCGGTGTCCACGTCCTCGGCGGTGGCCAGCGCGACCTGCTCGACCACGCTGCCGTCGGCGGGGTTGACGACCTGGAAGGGGTCTCCGCTCCCCCGGGTCGGGCGGCCCGCGATGTACTGCGCGCCCGGGCCGAAGTCGGTCAGGTCCATCTGGTTCCTCCAAGTGCCGTGGTTCGACCGCTGCGGGGTCACGCGTCCGCGGTGGGGGTCTGCGGTCCCGCTGACCTTGCCTGCTGCGGGGTTGGGGTGACAAGGGTCACTTCGACAACCTCGGCACGAAGGGCCTTACAGGGTGCAAGGGTGCGGCCAGGGCAACACCTCGTCGGGGGGATGGATGATTTACCTGACACTCTGATCACCCGGAGCCCCCGCTCCGGCCCCCACCGGCCCCGGAGGCCCGCGATGCTCCCCACCGTCGCCCGAGTCCTCGACCTGGACGTGATGCGGCGCGGCCTGCCCCAGGTGGTGGCCGGCGCCGACCACCTGGAGCGGCCGGTCCGCTGGGTCCACGTCAGCGAGCTGCCCGACGTCGCCGGGATGCTCCGCGGCGGCGAGCTGGTGCTGACCACCGGCATCGCCCTGCCCGAGGACCGCGAGGGCCTGGCCCGCTACGTGCGCGAGCTGGACGAGGTCGGGGTGGCCGGCCTGGTCGTCGAGTTCGGGCGGCGCTACTTCGACTCGCTCCCCCGCGCCCTGGTCAACGCCGCCGAACAGCGCGGCCTGCCACTGATCACGCTCCGCCGCGAGCTGCGCTTCGTCGCCGTCACCGAGGCCGTGCACGCCCTGGTGGTCAACGCCCAGCTGGAGCAGCTGAGGATCTCCGAGTCCGTCCACCAGGTCTTCAACGAGCTCGTGGTGGAGGGCGCCGAAGCGCCCGAGGTGATCCGCCAGGTGGCCCGGATGGCCGGCGCCCCGGTCGTCCTGGAGAACCTGGCCCACCAGGTGCTCGCCCACGACACCGCCGGGCGCCCGGAGGCCGAGGTGCTGGAGGACTGGGAGCGCCGCTCGCGCGGGGTCCGCCCGGCCGGGCGCACCGGCCACGACCCGCGCAGCGGCTGGCTGGTCACCGCCGTCGGCGCCCGCGGCCAGGACTGGGGCCGGCTGGTGCTGGTGCAGGAGCCCGGCCCGCTGCCCGAGGGCGAGGCCCACCCCCACGCCATGCTGCTGGAGCGCGGCGCCTCCGCGCTGGCCCTCAACCGGCTGGTGGTCCGCGACCGGGAGAGCCTGGAGCGGCAGACCCACCGCACCCTGCTGTCCGGCATCCTCACCCACGCCCTGACCGTCTCCGAGGCGGCGCTGCGCGCCCAGGCCCTCGGCGTGCCGCTGGAGGGCCGCCGGCTGGTCGGCGTGGTGCTGCGGCAGCGGCGCGGACCGATCCCGGCCGCGCTGGAGGCCCAGGCCCGGCTGCGCGACTTCACCGAGCTGGCCGCCGGCGCGGTCCGGGCCTGCCGGCTGACCGCCCTGGTCGGCGCGCTGGACGACGAGGCCGTCGGCCTGCTGGTCGCGCTCGGCACCCAGCAGGACGAGCACGCCGCGCTGGACGCCCTGTCGGCCGCGCTGCGCCGGATGTCCGCCGAGGCGGGACGGGAGGGCGGCGACCCGGCGGGCCCGGTGGTCGCCGTCGGCTCCTCGGTCGGCTCGGTGCGCGACGCCCGGCGCACCCTGCTGGAGGCCACCCAGGTCGCCGACGCCGCCCTGCACGACGCGCCCGGCGGCCGCAGCTCCTCCTACTACCGGCTGCCGGACGTCCGGCTGCGCGGCCTGCTCCACCTGCTGCGCGACGACGCCCGGCTGCAGACGTACGTGGAACGGGAGCTGGGCCCACTGCTGGCCCACGACGCCGAGCACAACGGCCAGTTGGTGCAGATGCTGCGGATCTACCTGGAGCAGGGCCGCAACAAGTCGGCCGCGGCGGACGCGGCGCACCTGTCCCGGCCGTCCTTCTACGACCGGCTGCACAAGGTCGAGCGGATCCTCGGCGTCGACCTCGACCAGGTGGAGTCCTGCCTCTCCCTGCACGTGGCGCTGCTCGCGCTGGACGCCGTCCGGCGCTGAGCGGGGCTGAGCGGGGCGCGCGCCCCGGGGCGGCGCCGGGCCCCGCCGTCACACCCCGGTGATGCGCCCCCAGACCTTGTGCAGCTCGGGCCGCTCGGCCGAGGTGACGTCGCGCATGGTGTGCAGCCGGGCCCGCATCTCCTCGGTCGGGAACACCAGCGGGTTCTCGGCGAGTTCGGCCTTCTCCTTGTCGCCGCTGGCCGCCAGCACCTCGCGGGCGGCCGGCACCGGGCAGATGTACTGGACGAACGCGGCGAGTTCGGCCGCCACCTCGGGCTGGTAGTAGTAGTCGATCAGCAGCTCGGCGTTGCGCTTGTGGGCGGCCCGGTTGGGGATCATCAGGCTCTCCGCCCACAGCTCGCCGCCCTCCTCCGGCACCACGAACTCGATGTCCGGGTTCTCGGCGGTCAGCTGGACGGCGTCGCCGGAGTAGGCCTGGCAGGCGAGCGCAGCACCGGAGGCGAGGTCGCTGGTGTAGTCGTTGCCGGTGAAGCGCCGGACGTGGCCGCTGTCGACCACCTTCTGCACCAGGTCCATCGCCTTGCGCGCGTCGTCGTCGCCGAACCTCGCGATGTCCGCGCCCTGGGAGAGCATCAGCAGCCCGATTGCCTCGTCCAGCCCGGCGAACAGCGTGACCCGGCCCTTGAGGTCGGGCGCCCACAGGTCGGCGGTGGACCTGATCTCCCGGCCGAGCGCCTTGCGGTTGTAGGCGATGCCGGTGATCCCGGACTGCCAGGGCACGCTGCGCCTGCGCCCGGGGTCGAAGGCCGGGTCGGCGAGCTGCGGGTCCAGGTTGGCCGCGACGTTGGGCAGGTTGGCCCGGTCCATCGCCTGTACCCAGCCCAGCGAGACGTACCGCCCGGCCATCCAGTCGCTGATCACCATCAGGTCCCGGCCGGGGGCGGCGCCCTGGGTGAGCACCGGGCTGATCTTGCCGAAGAACTCGTCGTTGTCGTTGATGTCCTCGGTGTAGGTGACCTCGATCCCGGTCCTCTCGACGAAGGCGTCCAGGGTCGGGCGCCCGCCCGCGTCGTCGGTGTCGATGTACTGGGTCCAGTTGGAGAAGGCGAGCCGCTTGTCGCTCTCCGAGCGGTCCGGTGCCGAGCGACGGTCCTCGGCCACGTACGCGGACGGGATGCCGCAGCCGGTCAGGGTGCCGGCGCCGAGCAGCGCGGCCCCGCCGAGCACGGAACGTCGGCGGATGCGTGCGGGCCCCTGCGGGCGGTCGGCGACGGAGCGACGGGTCGGGGTGGTGCTGCTGGGCATGAGCGGCCTTCCGGAGCGTGGGACGGCCCCGGGCACACGGGTGCTCGGGGCCGTCCTGGTAGGTACGTCAGACAGTGTGCGCGTCGGTGAGCGACAGCACCTCGTCCAGCACCGCGAGGCCGGTCTTGGCCTCCTCCTCGGTGACGGTGCACGGCGGGACGACGTGGAAGCGGTTCATGTTGACGAACGGCCAGAGCCCGCGCTGCTTGCAGGCGGCGGCCAGCTCGGCCATCGGCGCGTTGCCGGCGCCGGCCGCGTTGTAGGGCACCAGCGGCTCGCGGGTCTCCCGGTCCTTCACCAGGTCGAGCGCCCAGAACACGCCCAGGCCGCGGACCTCGCCGATCGACGGGTGCCGCTCCGCCAGCTCGCGCAGGCCGGGGCCGAGCACGTTCTCGCCGATGTGCCTGGCGTTCTCGACGATGCCCTCCTCCGCCATCGTGTTGATGGTCGCCACCGCCGAGGCGCAGGCCAGCGGGTGGCCGGAGTAGGTGAGCCCGCCGGGGAAGGCCCGCTCGGCGAAGGTGGCCGCGATCTCGGCGCTGATCGCCACGCCGCCCAGCGGCACGTAGCCCGAGTTGACGCCCTTGGCGAAGGTGAGCAGGTCCGGGGTGACGCCCCAGTGGTCGGCGGCGAACCACTCACCGGTGCGGCCGAAGCCGGCCATCACCTCGTCCAGGATGAACACGATCCCGTAGCGGTCGCAGATCTCCCGCACCCCGGCCAGGTAGCCCGCCGGCGGGACCAGGATGCCCGCGGTGCCGACCACGGTCTCCAGGATGACCGCCGCGACGGTGCCGGGCCCCTCGAACGCGATCACCTGCTCCAGGTGCTCCAGCGCGCGCTCGCACTCCTGCGCCTCGTTCTCGGCGTGGAAGTTGGAGCGGTAGGCGTACGGCCCCCAGAAGTGCACCACACCGGAGACGCCGCCCTCGTTGGGCCAGCGCCGCGGGTCGCCGGTGAGGGCGATCGCGTTGGCGGTGGCGCCGTGGTACGAGCGGTAGGTGGACAGCACCTTCTGCCGGCCGGTGTGCAGCCGGGCCAGCCGGATGGCGTTCTCGTTGGCCTCGGCGCCGCCGTTGGTGAAGAAGATCTTGTCCAGGTCACCGGGGGTGCGCTCGGCGATCAGCCGGGCGGCCTCGCTGCGCGACTCGACCGCGAAGCCGGGGGCGATGGTGCAGAGCTTCGCCGCCTGCTCCTGGATCGCCGCGACCACCTTCGGGTGCTGGTGACCGATGTTGGTGTTGACCAGCTGCGAGGAGAAGTCGAGGTAGCGGTTGCCGTCGTAGTCCCAGAAGTACGAGCCCTCGGCGCCGGCCACCGCGAGGGGGTCGATCAGTGCCTGGGCGGACCACGAGTGGAAGACGTGCGCGCGGTCGGCCGCCTTGACGGCCTGGCCGGCGGCTGGGTCAGCGGTGGGAATGCTCATGCCGGTAAGGCTAGGGCGGCCCGTCCCCGAAGGGCAGTTCCATCGTGTCAGCCGGTCGCGCCAACCGCCGACAGGATGCAAAGACACAGGGCCCGGGTCGAGAAGACCCGGGCCCATGGTCGGTTCAGCCGACTTATCAGCGCACTCAGATCGCGGTCATACAGCGCCGACGGTCACGACCCGCTCAGATCGCGGTCATGACGTGCTTCACGCGGGTGTAGTCCTCGAAGCCGTACGCCGACAGGTCCTTGCCGTAGCCGGACTTCTTGAAGCCACCGTGCGGCATCTCGGCGACCAGCGGGATGTGGGTGTTGATCCAGACGCAGCCGAAGTCGAGGCGGCGCGACATCCGCATGGCGCGGGCGTGGTCCTTGGTCCACACCGAGGAGGCCAGCGCGAACTCGACGCCGTTGGCGTACGCGACGGCCTGGTCCTCGTCGGTGAACTTCTGCACGGTGATGACCGGGCCGAAGACCTCGTTCTGGATGATCTCGTCGTCCTGGTTCAGGCCGGAGACGACGGTCGGGGCGTAGAAGTAGCCCTTGTCGCCGACCTGGTGGCCACCGGCCTCGACCTTGGCGTGGGCGGGCAGCCGCTCGATGAAGCCGGAGACCTGCTTCAGCTGGTTGGCGTTGTTCAGCGGGCCGTACAGCACGTCCTCGTCGTCCACGCCGCCGGTCTTGGTCTCGGCCGCGGCCTTGGCCAGCGCCTCGACGAAGGCGTCGTGGATCGACTCGTGCACCAGCACGCGGGTGGCGGCGGTACAGTCCTGGCCGGCGTTGAAGTAGCCCGCGACCGAGATGCCCTCGACGGCCTCGGCGATGTCGGCGTCCTCGAAGACCACGACCGGGGCCTTGCCGCCCAGCTCCAGGTGGACGCGCTTGACGTCCTTGGAGGCGGACTCGGCGACCGAGATGCCGGCGCGCACGGAGCCGGTGATGGAGGCCATCGCCGGGGTCCTGTGCTCGACCATCAGCCTGCCGGTCTCGCGGTCGCCGCAGATGACGTTGAAGATGCCGGCCGGCAGCTCCAGGTCCTTGAGCACGCCGCCGATGATCTCGGCCAGCAGCACGGTGGAGGCCGGGGTGGTGTCGGAGGGCTTCAGCACGACGGTGTTGCCCGCGGCGATGGCCGGGGCGAACTTCCAGACGGCCATCATCATCGGGTAGTTCCACGGCGCGACCTGGGCGCAGACGCCGACCGGCTCGCGGCGGATGATCGAGGTCATCCCGTCCATGTACTCACCCGCGGCCTTGCCCTCCAGCATGCGGGCGGCGCCGGCGAAGAACCGGATCTGGTCCACCATCGGGCCGATCTCCTCGGAGAGGGTCAGCGCGCGGGGCTTGCCGGTGTTGCGCACCTCGGTGTCGACGATCTCGTCGGCGCGGGCCTCGACCGCGTCGGCGATCTTGAGCAGCAGCTTCTGGCGGGTGCTGGGGGTGGCGTCGCGCCAGATCGGGAACGCGGCGTCGGCGGAGGCCATGGCGGCGTCCACGTCAGCGGCGCCGGACAGCGGCGACGTCGCGTACACCTCGCCGGTGGTCGGGTCCACGATGTCGAGCGTGCGGCCGTCGGCCGCGTCGACGAACTCACCGTTGATGTAGTTGCGCAGCGCGCGAAGGTCGCTCACGGATCTCTCCTCGGTCTGGGCCTGCGGCATTGCAGATTCCGGCGCAATGGTACGTCGGCGGATCCGGCGTACGAAGGGTCCCGAGTGGCCGCGACCGGAGCGGCGCGGTCCACTGGTGGCGGTACGCGCAACGGCCCTCGGGGGCGCGCGCGTACCGTGCCAGGGTAGCCGCACGACTGCCGGTATCGACAGGGCGAGCTCGCTTCAGCGATGAAATCCGCATGCGTTTTCCAAGATCACGACGAAATCAGCAGCTTCCACGCTTGCGAACACGGGAGCGATCAGGCACAGTGGCCGCGTGGCCAACCGCGACCGGAACGCCAGCGTTCCCCTCGACGCCGCCTCCAAGGCGATCATCGAGCAACTCCAGGAGGACGGGCGCCGCCCGTACGCCGCCATCGGCAAGGCCGTCGGCCTGTCCGAGGCGGCCGTGCGGCAGCGCGTCCAGAAGCTGCTCGACCAGGGCGTGATGCAGATCGTCGCCGTCACGGACCCGCTCACCGTCGGCTTCACCCGCCAGGCGATGGTCGGGATCCGGGTCGAGGGCGACATCGAGCCCGTCGCCGACGCGTTGGCCGCCCTCGACGAGGTCGACTACGTCGTCTGCACCGCAGGCTCGTTCGACCTCCTGGCCGAACTGGTCTGCGAGGACGACGAGCACCTGCTCGAACTGATCAACAAGCGCATCCGCGCCCTTCCCGGCGTGCGGAGCACCGAGAGCTTCGTTTACCTGAAGCTCCGGAAACAGACCTACACCTGGGGCACCCGATGACAGCCGACCCGGCGCAGAAGGACCTTTCCAAGACCGCCTACGACCACCTGTGGATGCACTTCACCCGCATGTCGTCGTACGAGAACTCCCCCGTGCCGACGATCGTCAAGGGCGAGGGCACCTACGTCTGGGACGACAAGGGACGCAAGTACCTCGACGGCCTCGCCGGCCTGTTCGTCGTCCAGGCCGGCCACGGCCGTGAGGAGCTCGCCGAGGCCGCCGCCAAGCAGGCCAAGGAGCTCGCCTTCTTCCCGGTGTGGAGCTACGCCCACCCGAAGGCCGTCGAGCTGGCCGAGCGCCTGGCCAACTACGCCCCGGGCGACCTGAACAAGGTCTTCTTCTCCACCGGTGGCGGCGAGGCCGTCGAGACCGCCTGGAAGCTCGCCAAGCAGTACTTCAAGCTGACCGGCAAGCCGACCAAGTACAAGGTCATCTCGCGCGCCGTCGCCTACCACGGCACCCCGCAGGGCGCCCTGTCCATCACCGGCCTGCCGGGCCTGAAGGCCCCGTTCGAGCCGCTGGTGCCGGGCACCCACAAGGCCCCGAACACCAACATCTACCGCGCCCCGGCCTTCCTCGAGGGCCCCGACGGCACGGTCGACCCCGAGGCCTACGGCCGCTGGTGCGCCGACGAGATCGAGGTGGCCATCCTCAACGAGGGCGCCGAGACCGTCGCCGCCGTCTTCGTCGAGCCGGTGCAGAACGCCGGTGGCTGCTTCCCGCCGCCGCCCGGGTACTTCCAGCGCCTGCGCGAGATCTGCGACCGCCACGACGTGCTGCTGGTCTCGGACGAGGTCATCTGCGCCTTCGGCCGCCTGGGCACCATGTTCGGCGCCGACAAGTTCGGCTACCAGCCCGACATGATCACCTGCGCCAAGGGCATGACCTCGGGCTACTCCCCGATCGGCGCCACGATCATCTCGGACCGCCTCGCCGAGCCGTTCTACAAGGGTGACAACACCTTCCTGCACGGCTACACCTTCGGCGGCCACCCGGTCTCCTCCGCGGTGGCGCTGGCCAACCTCGACATCTTCGAGCGCGAGGGCCTGAACCAGCGCGTCCTCGACAACGAGGCCGCCTTCCTGGGCACCCTGAACAAGCTGCGCGACCTGCCGATCGTCGGCGACGTCCGCGGCAACGGGTACTTCTACGGCATCGAGCTCGTCAAGGACAAGGTCACCAAGGAGTCGTTCAACGACGACGAGGTGGAGCGCGTGCTCTACGGCTTCCTGTCGAAGGCCCTCTTCGACAACGGCCTGTACTGCCGCGCCGACGACCGTGGCGACCCGGTCATCCAGCTGGCCCCGCCGCTGATCTCCGACCAGTCGACCTTCGACGAGATCGAGCAGATCCTGCGGACCAGCCTCACCGACGCGTGGGCGAAGATCTGATCCCCTGAGCCTTCTTCCCCACCCTCCGCCGAAGGGCGGCCCCGCTCCCCGCGGGGCCGCCCTTCGGCGTGCCCGGCCCGGTTTCCCACCCCCGGAACATCACAGTCGTACGACCAAACATGCCTGAATGCGGGTGATATGCCCGTGATGGACCAGAGCGCCGCCACCGCGACCAGCCCCCGTCGTTCTAATCTGACGACTGTCATATCCCTGCGGCCACCCAGGATGGATCCTCATGTCAGCGGCACCGCCTGACAACGACGTGCTGTGGGCCCGAGGGATCGTCAAGTCCCATGACGGCACCCCCGCCCTGCGCGGCATCTCGATCGGCGTCCGCGAGGGCGAGGTGCTCGCCGTCACCGGCCCGCGCGGCTCCGGCAAGAGCACCCTGCTCGGCTGCCTCTCCGCGCAGCTCCCGGTCGACGAGGGGGAGGTCTGGTTCAACAGCGCCCCCGTGCACACCCTCGCCCGGGCCGGCCGCGAACGGCTGCGCCGCGACCGCTTCGGCTTCGTCGGCTCCGAGCCCCACCTGGTGCCCGAACTGACCGCCCGCGAGAACGTGGCGCTGCCGCTGCTGCTCGCCGGGGCCGGCAACAAGGCCGCCTACACCGCCGCCGACGAGTGGCTGGAACGCCTCGACGTCGGCGACTGCGCCCGGCTGCGGCCCGAGCGCCTGCTCCAGAGCCAGCGCCAGCGGGTCGCCGTCGCCCGCGCCCTGGCCCCGCTGCCGCCCGTCGTCTTCGCCGACGACCCCACCGCCCCGCTGCACCGCGAGGCCGCCGACCAGGTCATGCGGATACTGACCAGCGCGGCCCGGTCCCACCAGCTCACCCTCGTCCTGGCCACCCACGACCCCGAGCTCGTCCGGTTCGCGGACCGCGCCGTCGCCCTCGTCGACGGACGGCTCACCGCCCCCGCCGCACCCGTCCCCCGCGGCATCACCGCCCCCGGGGCCGCCGGAGCGCCCGCCGTCACGGCCACCCGCCGCTGAAAGGGTCGACGTGTTCTACCTCCGTCTGGCCCGGGGCTACCGGGTGCCCGACCTCGGCCGCTGGCTGCTCACCGCAGCGGCCGCCGCCGTGGTCGCCGCCTTCCTGCTGCGCTCCCTCGGCCGGGCGATGAGCGAGCAGATCGGCGGCGCCGACCCCCTGGTCCGGCTGCTCTGGTGCCTGCCCCCGCTCGCCGCCCTCGCCTGGTTCGCGGCCGTCGCCGCCCGCGCGGTGCCCGCCCGCCGGCCCGAGCGGATCGCCGGCCTCACCGCCGCCGGCGCCGGCTCCCGCCGCATCCGGACGCTGATCGCCGGCGAGGTCGCACTCGCCTGCACCCTCGGCAGCGTGCTGACCCTGCTGCTCTTCCTGGTGCTGCGCAACGACGTCGCCGGCCCGGCACTCGCCGCCGACCTCGGCATGGGCGTGCCGCTGCCGCCCGCCGCGCCCCTCGCCCTGCTCGCCCTGGTCCCGCTCACCGCCGCCGGCGCCGCCGCCTGCGCGGTCTCCGTCACCGACACCCTGCCCGGCGGCCGCACCCCCGCCCCGACCGGCTTCGGCGTCTGGCGGATCGCCCTGGCGACCGGGCTGGGCGTCATCGGCGCCGCGCTCGAACTCATCGCCCTGCGGCCCGGAGCCGCCGTCGACGGCCGTCCGATCCACCTGCCCGCCGGGCTCGGCTCCACCAGCACCGCCGCCCTCTTCGGCTGGGCCGCCAGCGCGCTCGGCCTCGCGCTGCTCACCGGCCCGCTGCTGGCCTGGGCCGGGCGGCTGCTCGCCGTCGGGCGGCCCACCCCGCTGCGGCTGCTGGCCGGGCGCGGCCTCACCGCCCAGGCCCGCCGGCTCGGCGCGCCGCTGGCCGTGCTCACCCTCGCCGTCGCGCTGGTGCTCACCACCGTCCGCTACTGGATCGGCACGCCCGACAGCGCCGACGCGCTGCCCGCCGTCGAGGCCTGCCTGGTCCTCGGCTGCGCGGCCGCCGCGGTGGTCAACCGGCTCGCCGAGGTCCGCACCGACCGCCGCGGGGTCACCCACGCGCTGCTGCGCCTCGGCACCTCGCCCCGACTGCTGTTCGGCGCGGTCGCGCTGCGCACCCTCGCGGTGGGCAGCACGCTGCTGCTGACCGGTGGGGCGACCGCCGCGCTGGCGGCCGCCGGACTCCGGTAGCGCTCTCCCGGAACGGGCCTCAGCCCGCCGCGGCGAGCTGGCCGCAGGCGCCGTCGATCTCCTGGCCACGGGTGTCGCGGACGGTCGTCGGCACGCCGTGCGACTGGAGGCGGCGGACGAACTCGCGCTCGTCCTCCGGCCGGGAGGCCGTCCACTTGGACCCGGGGGTCGGGTTCAGCGGGATCAGGTTGACGTGCACCCGGCGGTTCTTGATCAGCCGGCCGAGCAGGTCCGCCCGCCAGGCCTGGTCGTTGATGTCCTTGATCAGCGCGTACTCGATGGAGATCCGGCGGCCGGACTTCTCCGCGTAGTTCCACGCCGCGTCCAGCACCTCGGCGACCTTCCAGCGGGTGTTCACCGGCACCAGCTCGTCGCGCAGCTCGTCGTCCGGGGCGTGCAGCGACAGCGCCAGACGGCAGCTGAGGCCCTCGTCGGCGAAGCGGTGCATCGCCGGGACGAGACCGACGGTGGAGACCGTGATGCCGCGCTGGGACAGGCCGAAGCCGTCCGGCGCCGGGTCGGTCAGCCGGCGGATCGAGGCCAGCACCCGGTTGTAGTTGGCCAGCGGCTCGCCCATGCCCATGAAGACCACGTTGGACAGCCGCGCCTCGCCGCCCGGGATCTCCCCGGTCTTGAGCGCGCGCATCCCGGCGGCGATCTGCTCGACGATCTCGGCGGTGGACAGGTTGCGGGTCAGACCGGCCTGGCCGGTGGCGCAGAACGGGCAGTTCATGCCGCAGCCGGCCTGCGAACTGATGCACATGGTGACCCGGTCCGGGTAGCGCATCAGCACGGACTCCACGAGCGTGCCGTCGAAGAGCTTCCAGAGCGTCTTGCGGGTGGCGTCGTCGTCGCAGGAGACGTGCCGGACCACCGACATCAGCTCGGGCAGCAGGCTCCCGGTGAGCTTCTCCCGGCTGGCGGCGGGGATGTCCGTCCAGCTCGCCGGGTCGTTCGACATCCGGCCGAAGTAGTGGTTGGAGAGCTGCTTGGCGCGGAACGGCTGCTCGCCCAGCTCGGCGACGGCCTCCTTGCGCTCGGCGGGGCTCAGGTCGGCGAGGTGTCGCGGGGGCTTTGCGCCGCGCGGCGCGACAAAGGTGAGTTCTCCGGGCTTAGGCATGGTTGTTCCAGTGTCGCAGACGCGCGAGGGCCCCGGACGCCAGGCGTCCGGGGCCCTCCCTGGTACGTCTCGTACGCGCCGGTCAGCTGCCGACGAACGCGGCCAGCAGCAGCCAGACCACCGGGGCGGTCGGCAGGAGCGAGTCCAGCCGGTCCATGATGCCGCCGTGGCCGGGCAGCAGCGTGCCCATGTCCTTGATCCCGAGGTCCCGCTTGATCATCGACTCGCCCAGGTCGCCCAGGGTCGCGGTGACCGCCGCGCAGCCGCCCAGGATCAGGCCCTGCCACCAGCTGCCGCCGTCGATCATCAGCTGCATCAGCAGCGCGCCCGCCAGCATCGACAGCGCGATGCCGCCGGCCAGGCCCTCGCGGGTCTTGCCCGGGCTGATCGTCGGGGCCAGCTTGGTCTTCCCGAACTTGTAGCCCACCGCGTACGCGCCGGTGTCGCTGCAGATCGTCACGATCAGGAAGAGCACGATCCGCTGGGGGCCGTCGTCGGCCGCCAGCATCATCGCCACGAAGGTGGCCAGGAACGGCACGTAGAAGGCCGTGAACACGCCTGCCGTTATGTCCCGCAGGTAGTCCTCCGGCGGCTCGGCCATCCGCCAGACCATCACCGCCAGCCCGGTCAGCGCCAGCGCGGCGGCCGCCCACTGGATGCCGGACCAGTAACCGGTGGCGACCATGGCGACGCCGCCCACGACCAGCGGGATCAGCGGCGCCTTGATCTGCTTGCGCTCGGAGAGCCGGCTGGTCAGCTCCCAGACGCCGACCGCGACCGCGGCCATCACGACGACCAGGAACAGCGCCTTCACCACGAACAGCGAGGCGACGATCACCGCGCCCAGGCCGACGCCCACGCCTATGGCGGCCTGGAGGTTACGGCCACCGCGCTGCTTGCGCGGCTGCGGCTGCGGGGCGGACTGGGCGGCCACGGGTGTCTCCTGCCCTGGGTGGGACGACGGCACGAAGTGGGGCTGCCCGGCCGCCAAGTGGTTCGCCGGCGGCGCGGGATGCACCGGTGCCCCCGGGTGCGGCGGGGCGCCGCGGCCGGGGGCGGGAGGGACGTCGTCGGATATCGCGCGCAGCACGACCGTCTCCGTCACGCCCGGCGGCGCCGGCTCGGGCTGATCCTCCCGGAACAGCGGGCCGTTCAGCCGGCCGGACTCCCTGCCCTGCCCCTCGGCGGGCCCGGCCGGGCCACCGGTGGCGGGCCGGCCGTGGGCCGGGGACCGACCGTGGACGGCGGACCGGCCGTGGGCGGGCGCGCCGGGCGGCGGACCGGGCTCGGCCGGCACGGGAGGCATGACCTGAGTCTCCTCCGCGTCGCCGCCCCAGTACACCGGAGGCTGCTGCGACTGATCCGAACGGAGGCCCGGCGCCCCGTGGGCGACGCCCGGCGCGCCCGGGGGCACGGCGTGGCCGCCCGGGTGGCCGGGGTGTCCCTGGGCCGGCGCCGGCTGCGCGCCGTACCCCGGCACCGGATGGGCCGGGGTACGGGCGGCCTGCGGGTGCGGCGCCGGGTGGTGGGGCTGGAACTGCTGGTCGGACGGGCCCCAGTAGCCGGGGGCGTCAGGGGCGTCGTTCATCAGACCTCGAGCAGCTCGGCTTCCTTGTGCTTCAGCAGCTCGTCGACCTGGGCCACGTACTTGGCCGTGGTGTCGTCGAGCTCCTTCTCGGCGCGGCGGCCGTCGTCCTCGCCGACCTCGCCGTCCTTCACCAACTTGTCGATGGCGTCCTTGGCCTTGCGGCGCACCGCGCGGATCGACACCTTGGCGTCCTCGCCCTTGGTGCGGGCGATCTTGATGAACTCCCGGCGGCGCTCCTCGGTCAGCTCGGGCAGCACCACGCGGATGATCGAGCCGTCGTTGGACGGGTTGACGCCCAGGTCGGAGTCGCGGATCGCCTGCTCGATGGCCTTCAGCGCGGTCTTGTCGAACGGCGAGACGACCGCCATCCGCGGCTCCGGCACCGAGAAGGAGGCCAGCTGGTTGATCGGCGTCACGGCACCGTAGTACTCCGCGACGATCTTGGCGAACATCGCCGGGTGCGCACGGCCGGTACGGATGGCCGCGAGGTCGTCCTTGGCGACGCCGACGGCCTTCTCCATCTTCTCCTCGGCCTCGAGGAGGGTCTCTTCGATCACTGTGGTCTCCCTGTCCGGTTCATCTGCTGTTGTCCCGACCGGTGTCGGCGCGGTGGCCGGTCCCGGCGTCGGCGCCGTCCAGTACGGCTGGTTGCTGCTCAGGCCCGGACAGAATCCTGGCTGATGAGTGTGCCGATCTTCTCACTCTTCACCGCGCGCGCGATATTGCCCTCCGCCAGCAGTTCGAAGACCAGCATCGGAAGGTTGTTGTCCTTGCACAGCGTGATCGCGGTGAGGTCGGCGACCTTGAGGTCGCGCGCGATGACCTCGGAGTACTCCAGCGCGTCGAACTTGACCGCGTCCGGGTTCGTCCGCGGGTCGGAGTCGTAGACGCCGTCCACGCCGTTCTTGCCCATCAGCAGGACGTCGGCGTGGATCTCCAGGGCGCGCTGGACGGCCGTGGTGTCGGTGGAGAAGTACGGCATGCCCATACCGGCGCCGAAGATCACCACACGGCCCTTCTCCAGGTGCCGGACGGCCCGCAGCGGCAGGTACGGCTCGGCGACCTGGCCCATGGTGATGGCGGTCTGGACCCGGGTCTCGATGCCCTCCTTGACCAGGAAGTCCTGCAGCGCCAGGCAGTTCATGACGGTGCCGAGCATGCCCATGTAGTCGGAGCGGGCCCGGTCCATGCCGCGGACCTGGAGCTCGGCGCCCCGGAAGAAGTTGCCGCCGCCGATGACCACCGCGACCTCGGTACCGGCACGGACGACGGTGGCGATCTCCCGGGCGATCGCGTGCACGACGTCCGGGTCGACGCCGAGCCCGCCGCCACCGGCGAAGGCTTCACCGGACAGCTTGAGCAGCACCCGGCGGCGCGAGCCGTCCCTGGGGTCCTGCGCGGTCTCCTGCGTCTCCTGCATGGACTTCTCCTTTTTGCACCTACCGGTCACAGGCGCGGGTGTGCGGATGCCCCGCCTGCGCGTACACGAGAGGAGGCCACTGCCGCGGGAACCGGTTCGGTGTCCTGCACGGCAATGGCCTCCTCGTCGTTCATGGTGCCGACGCGAGCCCGCCCGTTGGGGATAGGCGCGGGGTGAGCCCGTTCGGCGTTCCTCCCGCCCCGATCAGCGGGCGGGGGCGGTTCCCAGCGTAAAGGGGCCGGGGACCAGGTGGAACGTGGCTCAGGCGCCGACGCGGAAACGCGCGAAGCGCTTGAGGGTGACGCCGTTCTCCTCGAGGACCTTGGCGACGGTCTTCTTGTTGTCCTTCGCGAAGGCCTGCTCCAGGACGGAGAACTCCTTCACGAAGCCGGTGACGCGACCCTCGACGATCTTCGGCAGGGCGGCCTCCGGCTTGCCCTCCTCGCGAGCGGTGGCCTCGGCGACGCGGCGCTCGTTCTCGATGTCCTCGGCCGGGATGTCCTCGCGGGACAGGTACTTCGGGGCGAAGGCGGCGATGTGCTGCGCGACGTCCTTGGCGACCTCGGCGTTCTCCTTGTCCAGCTCGACCAGGACGCCGACGGCCGGCGGCAGGTCGGGGCTGGTCTTGTGCAGGTAGACCGCGACGAAGCCGTCACCGTCGAACTGGGCGAAGCGGCGGAAGACGATCTTCTCGCCCAGGGTCGCGTTGGCCTCGTCCACGAACTGCTGGACGGTCTTGCCGGCCTCGATCTCGGAGGCCAGGGCGGCGTCCAGGTCGGCCGGGGCGGTCTTGGCGACGTGGGCGGCGATGGCGTCGGCGACCTTGACGAAGTTGTCACCCTTGGCGACGAAGTCGGTCTCGCAGTTCAGCTCGACCAGGACGCCGGACTTCTTGTCCTCGGCGATCAGCGCGGCGACGGCGCCGTTGGAGGCGTCGCGGCCCTCGCGCTTGGCGACGCCCTTCTGGCCCTTGATGCGCAGGAGCTCGACGGCCTTCTCGACGTTGCCCTCGGCCTCGTCCAGGGCCTTCTTGCAGTCCATCATGCCGGCGCCGGTGAGCTCACGGAGCTTCTTGACGTCCGCGGCGGTGAAGTTCGCCATGGTGTGAATCTCTTCTCGCGTCTCGCGTGTCTGCGTGGAGTGGCGCCGGGACCGATGGTCCGGTCCCGGCGCGGGAGAGAGGGGCACCCGCCGGCTTCGTACCGGCG
>NZ_JBHXTL010000130.1:0-26854 GCF_042677365.1 Kitasatospora sp. NPDC127116 | reverse complement strand
ACCGGCCGACCGGCCGACCGCGCACCAGCGGTCGGCCGGTCCTGCGTTTCCGGCCGGGCACACGCTCCCGGCCCGCGGTCACCGGCCGGGCGGCCGCGTCGGTGCCGTGCCGGTCGGCAGATCGGCCGGCCTGCCCTCCTGGTCCACCGGTGTGCCGTCGGGGTAGCGGGCGCACTCGCTGCCCGCGCTCACCTCGAGGGTGTGGTACACGGGGTCGAAGCGCAGCGAGGCGCTCTCCGCGAGGGAGCCCGGGCCGGTGACCGGTGGCGTCAGCGTCAGACTGGGGACCGGGGCGGACTCGTCGGAGGAGGCGACCGTCCAGCCCTGGGCGGTCAGGCTCTGCCGGGCCCGTCCCACCGCCTCCTCCCACTCGGACCGGGCGACCCCGGCGAGGGTGAACCGCGCGCGCAGGGCGGCTGTGCGGGGCTGGTCGGCGCCGGTGTCGTTCATGCTCTCCAGGAGGTGGGAGAGGCCCCGGGCGGGGCATGCGTCGTAGATCCGGGCCGTGATCCCGTCGTCCGCGCGGTGCTCGGGTGCCGGCGTCACCTCCGGGCGCAGCGCGAGGGCCTCGTAGACGGTCTGCGTCCGGGCGTCCAGGTGCCGCGCGACGGCGGCCGGGTCCGCCACGGGGTACAGCTTGCCCGTCCAGGCCTCCTCTGCCACCCCGTACGCCGTGCACCCGACCGTTCCGAGCACCAGCACTCCGGCGGCCCCGGCCACCGCCGTGACCCGCACGGCGGTGCGGCGGCCCGGCGCGTTCTTCGTTGCGCGATTCCTCATGATCACCATCGTCCACCGCCGGGCCGGGCCACCGCGTGAGTACGGATACTCACCCGGCAGCGTCGGCGTACTCGTGGTCGGACGGGGCGGCGCTTCAGGCGTGGGCGGCGGCGCACTCCGGGTGGCCCCAGGAGCCGCCGACCTTGGTGATCTTGTCGCCCTTGGCGTACGGGCGGCTGCACGGGCAGGTGCCGGGGAAGCGGGCGTTCAGGGTGCGCGAGCCGCCGCTCCGCTTGGCGGCGCCGCTGCCGGTGCCGGTGCCGGTGCCGGTGCCGCCGGTGCTACCGGCGGAGGCGGCGGGCCGGGCGGTGCGCGCCCTGGGGGCCTTCGTGGCGGCGGCCGGGTCGGGGACCGGCAGGTCGGCGGCGGTGCCGGAGGCGTCCTGCTGGGTGCGGGCGGCGTCGCTGGCGGCCTTGTCGGCGATGGCGTTCAGCGGGTCGCCGTCCACCTGGTGGGCCGGCACGTACACGAAGGTGACGTCCCGGCCCTCCAGCAGGGCGTCGATCGCCTGGATCAGCTCCTGGTTGGCGACCGGCTTGCCGGCCGCCGTCTTCCAGCCGTTGCGCTTCCAGCCCTTCAGCCACTTGGTCACCGAGTCACGGGTGTAGGTGCTGTCCAGCCGAACCTCCAGCGGCGCCGCCGGGTCCGTCGCGGCCAGCAGCTGCCGCAGCGCCGTCAGCTCGCCCACGTTGTTGGTGCTGTGCCCGAGCGCGCCGGCCTCCCAGCGCCGGGGCGCCCCGGTGGCGTCCGCGACCACGTACGCCCAGCCCGCCGGACCGGGGTTGCCCTTGGCTGCTCCGTCACACGCTGCAATGACTCGTTCGACCATGCCCCGATCATGCCTGGTCGGACGGCCCGGAGCCAAAGTCGCTCAGGTGCGCAGCAGGATCAGCAGCAGCGCCGCCGACCAGCTGAAGTTGGTCGAGCTGCGCCCCTCCCCCGTCAGCGGGTCGTAGTTCTCCCGGACCGGGCCGTCCCCGGCCAGTCCGGCGGCGGTGGCCAGCAGCCGCTCGACCGTCCGCCGGGCGTCCTGCTCCCAGCCGTAGCGGCGCAGGCCCTCGACGGCGAAGTAGGTCTGGTCGAGCCAGGCCAGGCCGCGCCAGTAGCCGGCCGGGTCGAAGGACGGCGAGCTGCGGGCCACGGTGGGGAACGGCATGGCGGTGCCGAACTCCGCCGGGTCGAGCAGCAGCCGGCGGACGGTACGGGCCTGGGCGGCGGTGGCGGTGCCGGACCAGAGCGGGATCGCGCCCTCGATGCCGCGGCCCCGGGCGGTGAGCCGGGCGCCGGTGGCCAGGTCGGTGTCGTGGAACCAGCCGCCGGCCGGGTCGTACATGGTGTCGCGCACGGCGGCGTCGATCCGGTCTGCACGGGTGCGCAGCCGCTGGGCGGCGGGCCGGTCGCCGAGTTCCGCGGCGATCAGCGCCAGGTGGCGGTGGTCGGCGGCCAGGTAGGCGTTGAGGTCGACCGAGCGCTGGTCGAACGACCAGCCGAGCAGCGTCCCGTTCGCGTCCCGGTTCGGGAGGACGCCGGCGGCGTCGAAGCGCGGGGCGTTGTCCATGCCGGACTCCCAGGCCGCCGCCTCCCGGCAGTCATCGGGGCTCGCGTTGGCCGGGTCCACGGTGGCGCCGTACTCGCACAGGCCCTCGCCGAGGTGGTCCCGGGTGCGGTACCACCAGTCCCGGTAGGCGGTCAGCCGGGGCAGCAGCTCCCGCAGGAAGGCGCGGTCGCCGCTGCGCTTGTAGACCTCCCAGACCGCCCAGGCGGCCAGCGGGGGCTTGGAGTTGCGCTCGTTCCAGTTGCCGCCGCCGGTGGCCGGGTCGTTGTAGAAGACGCAGTCGGGGACCATCCCGGCGTCCTGCGGGCGCTCGGCGGAGCCCGCCGGCACCTGGTGGTCGAAGACCGCCCGGATCTGGTCGGCGGCGAGGCCGGGGGCGAAGGCGGCGGTGCCGACGGCCTGCTTCCAGGTGTCCCAGGCCCAGACCCCGCTGAACCACTTGTAGGAGAGCGTGGGGGTGACGGCGTCGTGCCGGATCCTTCCGGCCGGGCTGCGCCAGTTGGTGACCAGGGTCTGCACGCATTTGACGGCGGTGCGCCGGCGGGCGGCGGGGACGCCCTCGGTGGCCCGGGTGACGTACCCGTGCCAGCGGGCGGTGCCCTCCGCCGCGACCCGCTCCGGGGCGCGCAGCGCGGTGTCCGCCTCCTTCGCGGCCCGGGCGTACTCGGCCTCGGTGAAGGTGTAGCTCTCGGTCCAGTCCAGGTGGCGGCTCTCCCCCGGCGCCAGCCGCACCGGCTCGGCGAGTTCGGTGCGGTGCTCGTCGCCGTCGGCGCTCAGCACGACGCGGACGGGCCGGGCGTGGCGGACGGCGAAGCACTCGGTGCCGTCGGTGAGGTAGTCCCAGGTCTGCCGGACCTTGGCGAAGCGCACCTCCACGCCGCGTTCGGCGGCGACGAGTCGCGGCGCCTCGTGCTGGGGGCCGGTGGCGGGGCGCAGCAGCCGGCCGGTCCAGGCGGCGGCCAGGGTCCGTACGGCCGGGCCGGTGTTGGTGAGGCGGGCCCGGAGCAGGGCGGTGCGGTTGCCGGCGAAGCGCAGTTCGAGGGTGAGGGCGAGGCCGCCGCCGAGGTCGTGGGCCAGCCGCAGCAGGCCGGGCAGCGAGGTGCCGCGCGCGGGGGCGCCGGCGCCGAGGTCCAGGGGGCGTCCCTGTTCGGTGAGCTGGAGGCGGGTCAGGCCGTCGCTGAGCCACCACGGGTATTCCTGGGCGAGGTACAGCGGGCCGGTGAAGCCGCCGGGCCGGTCGGCCGGTCGGGGCAGGGCGTAGGCGTGCCAGGCGCCGAGGTCGGCGAAGACGGTGATCGGGTTGTTGCCGCGGGTGTCGCCGGGGTAGGCCTGGGCGGGGGTGCCGTGCAGGTCGAGGACGTCGGCGTAGCGTTCGGCGTCGAATCCTCCCTGTTCTTCCGGTCCTTCCTGGCCGTGGGCGGTGGCCGGGGCGGTCAGGGTGCCGGCGGCGGCGACCGCCGAGGCGGCGAGGAAGTGGCGGCGGGTCAGCGGGTTCACGGGCGCTCCTCGGCGGCGGGGAGTCGGAGGACGGCGGCGCCGAGCGGCGCGAGGGTGACGGCCTCGCCGGTGGCGGTGCCGGTGAGCAGGTCGGTGCCGGGCGCGTCGAGGGGCACCAGGCGCTCGACGGGGCCGTGGTTGAGCAGGAAGAGGTAGTCGGTGCCGTCGGCGGCGTGCCGGCGGGTGGCCTCGACGCCCTCCGGCAGGCCGGGCAGTTCGGCGCCCACCCCGGCGTCGGCGAGCGCCCGGTCGAGCACCGGGCCGGTGTCGGCGCCGAGGTGGCAGCTCAGGTACCAGGCGCTGCCGGTGCCCAGGCGGTTGCGGGTGACGGCCGGGAGGCCCGCCAGCTCGCCGGAGCCGTAGTGGGCGACGGCCTCGGCGGTCCCGGTCTCGATCCATTCGCTCCAGCGTTCGGCCCGCAGCCGGGTGCCGTCCGGGGCGAGGACGACGGCGGTGGTCGCGCCGTCCGGGATCGGCCAGTGCTCGTCGACGACGATCCCGAGCAGCTCGCGCAGCGGCCCGGGGTGGCCGCCGGGGTGGATGTGGTCGTGCCGGTCGGCGATGCCGCTGAACGGGCCGCAGACCAGCCGGCCGCCGTCCCGTACGTAGGTCGTGAGCCGGTCGGCGGTGGCGGTGTCGAGCAGGTACAGGTTGGGGGCGAGCACCAGCGGGTAGCCGTCGAGTCCGGCGGTGGGCGGGACGAAGTCGACGGTGACGCCGCGCTCGTACAGCGCCGCGTACCAGGGGCGGAGCAGCTCGGGCCAGCGCATCCGGGCGGAGGGGTGGTCGTCCAGTTCCAGCGCCCACCAGCTGTCCCAGTCGAGCAGGACGGCGGCCCGCCCGCGCAGCCGGCTGCCGGCGAGTTCGCCGAGGCGGCGCAGTTCGGCGCCGAGGCGCAGGGTCTCCTGCCAGCCGCGCGAGGCGGTGCCCCGGTGCGGGAGCATCGCGCTGTGGAACTTCTCGGCGCCGGCCACCGAGGCGCGCCACTGGAAGTGCAGCACGCCGTCGGCGCCGCGGGCCAGTGCCTGCAGCGACCAGAGGCGGTGGAGGTCGGGGGGTTTGGGCACGTTGACCGGCCGCCAGCTGACCGCGGAGGGGGCCTGTTCCATCAGCAGCCAGGGGCGGCCGCCCTTGAGCGAGCGCATCAGGTCGTAGTTCATCGCGGCGTTGACGTGGGCGCGCGGGTCGGCGGGGTCGGGGTAGGCGTCGTCGGAGACGAAGTCCTCGTGCCGGCTCCACTCCCAGTAGTCCAGGGCCTTGAGCATCGACATGAAGTTGGTGGTGACCGGGACGCCGGGCGAGACCTCGTCCAGGACGGCCTTCTCGGCACGGTGCAGGGCGAGCAGCGCGTCCGAGCAGAACCGGCGCCAGTCCAGCAGCTGGGTGGGGTTGACCGGGCCCGGCGCGGTGCGCGGCGGCTCGATCTGCTCGAAGGAGCCGTAGTGCTGCGACCAGAAGGCGGTGCCCCAGGAGCGGTTCAACTCCTCGATGCCGCCGTGCCGTTCGCGCAGCCAGCGGCGGAAGTCGGCGGCCGAGGCGGGGCAGAAGCACTCCTCGACGTGGTCGCCGTACTCGTTGTGGACGTGCCACAGGGCGAGGGCGGGGTGGTGGCGGTAGCGCTCGGCGAGGGCCCGGGTGAGCCGGACGGCGGCGTCCCGGTAGGCGGGCGAGGAGGGGCAGTAGTGCTGGCGCGAGCCGAACTCCAGCCGTACGCCGTCGGCGGTGACCGGCAGCAGTTCGGGGTGGGCGCGGACCAGCCAGGCGGGCGGGGAGGCGGTGGCGGTGGCCAGGTCGACGGCGATGCCGTGCCGGTGCACGAGGTCGAGCAGGCGGTCCAGCCAGCCGAAGTCCCAGCTGTGGGGGTCCGGTTGGAGCCGGGCCCAGGAGAACACGCCGACGGTGACCAGGTTGACCCCGGCCTCGGCCATCAGTTTCACGTCCTCGGCCCACACCTGTTCGGGCCACTGCTCGGGGTTCCAGTCCCCGCCGTAGAGCAGTCCTGGCACCCGGGTGAGGCGGTCCTTGGTCACGGTCGTGGTCATCCCTTCAGTGCTCCGCCCAGCAGGCCCGCCACGAACTGCCGCTGGAAGACCAGGAAGAGCACCATCAGCGGGAGGGTGGCGAGGAAGGAGCCGAGCATCAGGCCGGAGTAGTCGACGTGGGTCAGCCCGGTCAGCGTGTTGAGCGCGACCGGCACGGTGTACTTGTCCTCGGTGTTGAGCATCAGCAGCGGCCAGATGAAGCTGTTCCACTGGCCCATGAAGGTGAAGATCACCAGCGCGCCCAGCTGCGGCCGCACGCACGGCAGGACGACCTGGTAGAAGGTGCGCAGCTCGCCGGAGCCGTCGATCCGGGCCGACTCCAGCAGTTCGTCGGGGAAGTCCAGGAAGCCCTGGCGCATCAGCAGGATGCCGAAGGAGTTGGCCAGGAAGGGCACGATCACGGCCTGGTAGCTGTCGATCCAGCCGAGGCTGGCCATCATCTGGAACAGCGGGACGAGCAGCACCTGCAGGGGGATCATCATGGTCGCCAGGACCAGGCCGAGCAGCAGTCCGCGGCCGCGGAAGCGGTACTTGGCCAGTCCGTAGCCGCACATCGCGGACAGCAGCGAGCTGAGCAGGGTGTAGACGACCGCGATTGCGAGGCTGTTGAGCAGCACCCGGCCGAAGCCGATGGTCTCCTGGAGGTGCGCGAGGTTGCGCAGCAGGTTGCCACCGGGCAGGAACGGCGGTGGGGAGTGGAACAGTTCGGAGCTGCTGTGGGTGCTGGCGATCAGCATCCAGGCGAAGGGCACCAGGCTGAGCACGGCGCCGAGGGCGAGGGCGGCGAGGACGGCGATCCGGCCGAGCCGGGCGGGCAGCGGGGTGCGGCCGGGCCTGAGCGGCGCGGTGGTGGTCATCGGCGGCGCTCCCTTCCGTAGAGCCGGAACTGGAGCAGCGAGACCGCCGCGATGATCAGCACGACCACCCAGGCGATGGCCGCCGCGTAGCCGAAGTCGAGCTGCTGGAAGCCGACCTTGTAGAGGTAGACCACGGGGGTGAGGGTCGCGTCGCCGGGGCCGCCGCGGGTCAGCACGTAGTTCTCGTCGAAGAGTTGCAGGGTGCCGATGGTGGAGGTGATGACGCAGAACAGCACGACCGGGCGCAGCTGCGGCAGGATCACGCCGGTGTAGGTGCGCACGGCGCCGGCGCCGTCGAGGGCGGCGGCCTCGTACTGGTCGCGGCCGATGGCGTGCAGTCCGGCGAGCAGGATCACCGCGTTGTAGCCGGTCCACCGCCAGGTGACCGAGCCGATCAGCGAGATCCTGGCCCAGGTGGGCGAGTTGAGCCAGTCGACCGGGCCGAGGCCGAGGGCCTGGAGGAACTGGTTGGCGAGTCCGCCGTCGGTGCGCAGCAGGACCTGGAAGACCACGGCGTAGGCGACCAGGGTGGTGATCGCGGGCAGGAAGAACACGGCCCGCCAGCCGGCCCGGAAGCGCAGCCAGGACTGGTTGAGCAGGACGGCGAGCACCAGGGCGAGGCCGATCATCACGGGCACCTGGACGGCGAGGATCAGTCCGGTGTTGACCAGGGAGTGCAGGAAGGCGGGGTCGTGCAGCATCCGCCGGTACTGGTCCAGGCCGACCCAGACGTCGGCGCCGTCGCGGCGGGCGGTGAAGCTCTGGTAGAGGCTGGCGCCGAGCGGGTAGGCGAAGAAGGCGACGAAGAGCGCGGTCGTGGGCCCGGCGAACAGCCAGGCGGCGGTGCGTGGGGAGCGCCGGCGGCGGGCGGGGGCGGGGGCGGCCTGGGCGGGGGCCGCGGGTTCGCGCAGGGACACCGGAGGACTGGTCATCGGGCCCGCCCCTACGCGACCGTTTGGCGGCCGGTCGCGGTGGCGATCTGGCGGGCGGCGGAGCGCAGCACGGTGCCCGGGTCGGCGCCGTTGTGCAACACCTGGTTGACGGCGCTGGTGACGATGTCGCCGGCCTTGGAGTCGTCGGCGGTGAGCTCGACGGCGGGGATGTCGCGGGTGAGTCCGGCGAACAGCCGCATGGCGGGCTGGCCGCCGTAGTAGGGGGAGGGCTGCTGGAAGTACGGGTCGTCCAGGGCGGGGAGGTAGGCGGGGAAGAGGCCTTCGTGCTGCATCATCGAGGCCTGGTTGGCCTTGTCGGCGAGCAGGAAGGAGAGGAACGCCCAGGCCGTCTCCGGGTTCCGGCTCTGCGCGGTGACGCACAGGGTGGAGCCGCCGCTGTTGGAGGTGCGGGTGCCGCCGGGGGTGAAGGCGGGCAGTGGGACGACGCCGAACTTGCCGTTGAGGTCGGCCATTTCGGTGGTGAGGGTGCCGTCCCACCAGGCGGCGGTGGGGGTGGTGGCGGCCTTGCCGTCGTGGGTGCCGGAGACGAACCCGTCCCAGCCGTTCTCGAAGTCCACCAGGTCGCGGTCGACGAGCTGTTTCAGCAGGGTGAGGGCGCGTTCGGCGGCGGGGGTGGCGACGGCCACCTTGCCGTCGGTGAACCAGCGCTGGCCCTGTTGCTGGAGCAGCATGGCGAAGAGGCTGTCCTGCTTGGCGTCCAGGATGAGCAGCTTCCTGCCGGTGGCGGCCTTGAGGGCGGTGCCGGCGCTGACGTAGTCGTCCCAGGTGGCGAGGCCCCCCGGGTCGATGCCGGCCTGCTGGAAGAGGTCGCGCCGGTAGAACAGGGCGCACGGCCCGCTGTCCCAGGGCAGCGCGAGGACCCGGCCCTCGATGTCCGTCACGGTGCGCCAGGAGGCCTGCGGATACTGGGACTTGAGGTCGGCGGCGCGGCTGGTGAGGTCGACCAGGGCGTTCGGGAAGTTGCCGATGTAGGTGGGGAGTTTGTGGCCCTCGACGGTGAGGATGTCGGGCAGGCCGCTGCCGGCGCCGAGGCCCACGGTGATCTTGTCGTAGGCGTTGTCGTAGCCGATGTCCACCACCTCGACGGTCGTTCCGGGGTGGGCCTGTTCGAAGACCTTGCCGAGCCGCTGCATGGCCTTGGCGGCGACGTCCCAGGACCAGATGGTGACCTTCCCGGCGAGGGTGGCGCCCGGGCTGCCGGTGAGCTGCTTCGCGCTGGTGCCGCCGGCACCGCCGGTCGCGCAGCCGGTGGCGCCGGCCAACAGCAGGGCGCCGCCGGCGAGTCCGGCGGCGAGGATCCGGCGGCGTGCCGGGCCCGACCTGAATCCGCCCTGGTCGAGGGCGAGTTGGGGATGTTTTTCGTGCCGGGTTTCTGCGGACATCTTGCCTCCCGACTGGTGAATGCCGAATGCTGTATACAGAACTCAGCATTCACAACCCCGTCAAGGCTTGTGACTGAAATCGCGGAAGGTGCCAGCATGAGCACACGCGTCCCCCGAACCCACCCGTACATCCCCAACTCCGCCCCGCAGGTGAGGAAAGCGATGCTGGCGGCGGTCGGCGCCCAGGACGTCGAGGAGTTCTACGCCGACATCCCCGCCGCCCTCCGCCTGGACCGCCCGCTGCGACTGCCCGAGCCGCTCGGCTCCGAGGCCCGACTGGTCGCCCACATGGAGGAGCTGCTCTCCCGCAACACCGCCGTCCCGCCGGGCCGCAGCTTCCTCGGCGCCGGCTGCTACCGCCACCACGTACCCGCCGTGGTGGACGAGATCGTCAACCGCAGCGAGTTCCTCACCGCCTACGCGGGCGAGCCGTACGAGGACCACGGCCGCTTCCAGGCGCTGTGGGAGTACCAGTCGCTGATGGCCGAGCTGCTGGCCGTCGACGTCGTCAACGTGCCGACGTACGACGGCTTCCAGGCCGCCGCCACGGCGCTGCGGATGGCCGGACGGGTCACCGGGCGGCGCCGGCTGGTGCTGGTCGGCGCGATCGACCCGGACCGGCTCTCCCGGATCCACGACTACGTCCGGGGCGTCCACGAGCTGGTGCCCGTCCCCGCCGAGCCCGCCGCCGTCCGGGCGGCCCTGGCCGAGGGCGACGCGGCCGCCGTCTACGCCCAACTCACCGACCACGACGGCCTGGTGGACCACGAACTGCCGCAGTACATCGAACTCGCCCACGGCGCCGGGGCGCTGGCCGTCGTCCACGTCAACCCGATCAGCCTCGGCGTGCTCACCCCGCCCGCCGAACTCGGCGCCGACCTCACCTGCGGCGACCTCCAGCCGCTCGGCATCCACCCCGGCTACGGCGGCGGCAACGCGGGCTTCATCGGCAGCCCCGACGACGAACGCCTGGTCGCCGAGTACCCCAGCCGGCTGTTCGGGCTCACCCCCACCGACGTCCCCGGCGAGTACGGCTTCGGCGACGTCGCCTACGAGCGCACCTCCTTCGCGCTGCGCGAGGAGGGCAAGGAGTGGGTCGGCACCGCCGCCGCCCTGCACGGCATCGCCGCCGGGGTCTACCTCGCGCTGATGGGCCCGCACGGCATGCGGGAGGTCGGCGCGACGATCCTCGCCAACACCGCCTACGCCCGCCGACGCCTCGCCCTCGTCCCCGGCATCGACCTGGCGGACCCGCGGGCCGTGCACTTCGCCGACTTCACCGTCCGCTACACCGGCGAGCGCACCGCCGCCGAGATCTCCGAGGCGCTGCTCGCCCACGGCCTGCACGGCGGCACCCCGGCCGGCCCCCACGAGGGCCGCTACTGCGTGACCGAGCTGCACACCCGGGCCGACATCGACCGCCTCGCCGACGCGCTTGAGGAGATCGTCAAGTGACGAACCACCCGAACACCGGGTCCGCGGACCCGCGGATCGCCCCCAAACCCGCCCTGCGCCGCTTCCACCAGGCCCGCTGGGACGAGAAGCTGATCTTCGAGCTCGGCGCGCCCGGCGAGCGCGGCGTCCTGCCCCCGCTGCCCGAGCCCGCCGTCACCGCCGCCGTCGGCGACCCGGCCGAACGGCTGCCCGCCGCACTGCGCCGCAGCGCCCCGCCCGCCCTGCCCGAACTCGGCCAGCAGCAGGTGCTCCGGCACTACCTGCGGCTCTCCCAGGAGAACCTCGGCGCCGACCTCAACGTCGACGTCGGCCAGGGCACCTGCACCATGAAGTACAGCCCCAAGGTCAACGACACCTTCGTCCGCGACCCCAGGATCGCCGCCCTGCACCCCGCACAGGACGCCTCCACCGTCCAGGGCGTCCTCGAACTCGTCCACCGGCTGGAGCAGCTGCTCAAGGAGATCTCCGGCATGGACCGGGTCAGCCTCCAGCCCGGCGCGGGCTCGGCGGCGATCTGGACCAACGTCTCCGTGATCCGCGCCCACCACGCAGCGCGCGGCGAGCTGGAGCAGCGCGACGAGATCATCACCACCGCCTTCTCCCACCCCTCCAACGCCGCCTGCGCCAAGACCGCCGGCTTCCGGGTGATCACCCTGCACCCCGACGCCGACGGCTACCCCGACATCGAGGCGCTGCGCACCGCCGTCGGCCCGCGCACCGCCGCACTGCTCATCACCAACCCCGAGGACACCGGCATCTACAACCCCCGGATCGCCGAGTTCGTCCGGATCGTCCACGAGGCCGGCGGCCTGTGCGCCTACGACCAGGCCAACGCCAACGGCATCCTCGGCATCACCCGGGCCCGCGAGGCCGGCTTCGACCTGTGCCACTTCAACCTGCACAAGACCTTCTCCACCCCGCACGCCTGCGGCGGCCCGGCCGCCGGCGCCTGCGGCGTCACCGCCGAGCTGGCGCGCTACCTGCCGCGCCCCACCGTCGAGTTCGACGGCGAGCGGTACGTCCTGGACGACGACCGGCCGGACTCGATCGGCAAGATCCGCCCCTACCTGGGCGTCGTCCCGAACCTGGTGCGCGCCTACGCCTGGATCACGGCCCTGGGCGCCGAAGGGCTGCGCGCGGCCGCCGAGACCGCCGTCCTCAACAACAACTACCTGCTGCACCGAGTACGGCAGATCCGCGGCGTCTCCGTCCCCTACGCCGAGGGGCGCCCCCGGGTCGAACAGGTCCGCTACAGCTGGCAGCAGCTCAACGAGGACACCGGCCTGCACAGCGAGGACCTCGGCTACCGCGCCGCCGACTTCGGCACCCACTACTGGACCAGCCACCACCCGTACGTCGTCCCCGAGCCGATGACCCTGGAGCCCACCGAGTCCTACTCCCGGGCCGACCTCGACGAGTACGCGGCGATCCTCGCCGAGGTCGCCCGCGAGGCGTACGAGGACCCGGAGACCGTGCGCACCGCGCCGCACAACTCCACCGTGCACCGGATCCGGCACGAGCCCCTGGACGACCCGGCGGTCTGGGCGGTCAGCTGGCGCGCCTACCGCCGCAAGGTCCTCGGCGAGCAGCCGTGACCACCGCCCCGAGCGCCCGGATCGGGCTCGTGGTCAACCCGGTCGCCGGCCTCGGCGGCCGGGTCGGCCTCAAGGGCAGCGACGGCGCCGAGGTCCAGCGACGGGCCCTGGCGCTCGGAGCCCGCCCGCAGGCCGTCGCCCGGGCCGCGCTGACCCTCCGGCGGCTGCCGCCCGACGTGGAGCTGATCACGGCCGACGGCACGATGGGCGCCGACGCCGCCCGGGCCGCCGGCCGCACCGCACGCGTCGTCCACCGGCCCGGCGCGGCGGACACCACCGCCGGCGACACCCGGGCCGCGGTGCGCGCCCTCGTCGCGGCCGGCGCCGGACTGCTGCTGTTCTGCGGCGGCGACGGCACCGCCCGCGACGTCCTGGACGCCCTCGGGCCCGAGCCCCGCCTGCCCGTGCTCGGCATCCCGGCCGGGGTCAAGATGCACTCCGCCGTGTTCGCCGTCCACCCCCGGGCCGCCGCCGAGGTCGCGGCGGCCTGGGCCACCGGCCGGGGCGTGCGCCTGGAGGACGCCGAGGTGGTGGACCGGGACGAGGCCGCGCTGCGGGCCGGCCGGGTCTCCGCCCGGCTCCACGGCCGGCTGACCGTCCCGGTGCTGCCCGCCCGGGTGCAGCAGCGCAAGACCGGCAGCTCCGGACCCGACCCGGGGACACCCGCCGGCCTCGCCGCCGAGGTCGCCGAACGGGTCGGCCCCGGCGGGCTGCTGCTCCTCGGACCCGGCAGCACCACCCACGCGGTGGCCACCGCGCTCGGCGCGCCCGGCGCCAGCCTGACCGGCGTCGACCTGCTGCGGCTCGGCCCCGGCAGCGCCCTCGGGCCCGGCCGCTCCGACGGCCTCGCCACCGCCGCCCGGATCCTGATCCGCGACGCCCGGGCCGACCAGCTGCGCGCCCTGCCCACCACCCCCCACATCGTCCTCTCCCCGATCGGCGGCCAGGGCTTCCTGCTCGGCCGCGGCAACCAGCAGCTCACCCCCGAACTGCTGCGCGCCGCGGGCCGGGAGAGGCTGCTGGTGCTCGCCACCGAGGCGAAGCTCGCCGCCCTGGCCGGGCGCCCGCTGCTGCTCGACACCGGCGACCCCGACCTGGACGACGCCCTCGCCGGCCACGTCCGGGTGATCACCGGCCGCCGCTCCGGCGCCGTGTACCGCCTCTCCGCCTGACCCCTGTAGAGGAGTTCCCCATGATCGACCTGCACGGCAAGCGCGCGATCGTCACCGGCGCCGCCTCCGGCATCGGCCGGGCCACCGCCGCCCTGCTCGCCGAACTCGGCGCGGCCGTCGTCCTCGCCGACCTCGACACCGAACGCGGCGAACGGGCCGCCGCGGAGATCGGCGGCACCTTCGTCCGCTGCGACGTCTCCCGGCGCGCCGACTGCGAGCAGGCCGTGCGCACCGCCGTCGAACAGCACGGCGGCGTCGACGTGCTGTTCAACAACGCCGGCATCATCCGCCGCTCCACTGTCACCGGGATCAGCGACGAGGACTGGGACCTGGTGATGGCCGTCAACGTCCGCTCGATCATGCTGCTCAGCGGACTCGTGGTGCCGCTGATGGCCGCGAACGGCGGCGGCAGCATCGTCAACACCGGCTCCGGCTGGGGCATCAGGGGCGGCGGCCGGGCCGTCTCCTACTGCGCCTCCAAGGGCGCCGTGGTCAACATGACCCGGGCGATGGCCATCGACCACGGCCCGGACAACATCCGGGTCAACTGCGTCTGCCCGGGCGACACCGACACCGGCATGCTCGCCGAGGAGGCCCGCCAGCTGGGCGAGAACCCGGACGCCTTCTACACCGACGCCGCCGACCGCCCGCTCGGCCGGATCGGCCAACCCCGGGACATCGCCCAGACCGTGGCCTTCCTGGCCAGCGACGCCGCCGCCTTCGTCAGCGGCGCGGTCATCGCCGTGGACGGCGCCGGCACCGCCTGACGCCCGCGAACCGTACAGCACCGCAACCCCGTACGACGGCCGGGCGACGGCACGCGTCGCCCGGCCGGTACGCTACGGACCGAGGAAGAAGGGACGTTTGATGGCGATCGAGCGGCGGCCGCTGCGCGAGCAGGTGAAGGACGAACTCCTGGAGCAGCTCGGCCGCGGCCGGTTCACCCCCGGCGAGTCGATCAACGAGGTCCAGCTCGCCGAGGAACTGGGCGTCAGCCGAACCCCCCTGCGCGAGGCCCTGATCAGCCTGGAACGCGAGGGCATCATCACCAGCGAGCGCGGCAAGGGCTTCCGCTTCGCCCCGACCGGCAAACAGGAGTTCCTCGACCTCACCGCGATCGTGATCGCCCTGGAGTCGCTGGCCCTGCGCACCTCCGACCCGGCCCACCTGGCCGAGATCGCCCCCAGGCTGCTCGCCGAGGCCCGCGCCTTCTCCGCCCCCCAGGCCCCGCACGGCACCATAGAGCGCCACGACGACGCCTGGCACGCCCTGCTGCTCTCCGGCTGCGCCAACGCCCGGCTGCGCGAGATGATCGAGTCGCTGAAACTCACCCTGCACCGCTACGAGCGGGTGGTGGTCGGCGACCACGAGATCCTGGAACGCGCCGCCGAGGAGCACGAGCGGATCGCCCAGTGCCTGCTCGAAGGCGACGTCGACCAGGCCGTCACCGCGCTGGAGGCCAACTGGACCAGCGGCATGGAACGCATCCTGGACCGCCTGCCCCCGGTCGCCGCGCTCTGAACCCGGCGCCCTCAACCCGGGGCTCCCAACCGGGCGCCCTGAACCCGCTGCTCTGAACCCGGCGCCCTGAACCGGTCCGCTCGTCAGTCGAGCACCTCGGCGACGCCCGGGGTGAGCCAGTGCAGCCGGTCGGCCAGGCCCGCCGCCGCGAACCGTGCGGCGGTCTCCGTCCGCCCCTCGGTGAAGTGCTGCCACGAGGTGTAGTGGACGGGCACGACCCGGCGGGCTCCGAGCGAGGCGGTGAGCGCGGCGGCCTGCGCCGCGTCCATGGTGATCAGCTCGCCGCCGCCGAAGGCCTCGATCCGGGCGGCGCCGAGGTGCAGCAGCGCCGTGCCGATCCGGAACCTCCGCCCCACCTCGTCCAGTTCGGGGATGTGGACGGTGTCGCCCGAGACGTACAGCGCCTCCGGCTCGCCCGGCACCTCGACCACGAACCCGGTGACCTCCCCGACCGGTCCGTGCACACCGGGTGTCCCGGTCACCCGCAGGGTGCGGCCGTCCACGGTGAGGTCGCGGGTCTGCCACGGCGCCAGCCCGAGCGCGCCGCCACCGAGCCGGGCCGCCCCGCCGACCGTGGTCAGCACCGGGCGCCCGGCGAGCAGGGTACGGCCGGTGGCGTCCAGGTTGTCGGGGTGCTCGTCGTGGCTGAGCAGCACGGCGTCCACCGGCGGCAGCTCGTGCACACCCGTCGCCGGGCCCCGGGTGCTGCGCAGGACCACCGGATCGTGCCGGTACTCGGCGGGGGCCGGGTCGAAGACCGGATCGGTGAGCAGCCGCAGACCGCCGACCTCCAGCAGGACCGTCGCGGTTCCGATGTGCGTGGCCTTGATCCTCACAGTGTTCCTTCCCTCATCGTGAATTGACGCTCAGTCAGTCGTCAGGTCGATCGGTATTCGTCGCCGGGATCCGGAACCGGCGCCGGTACTCCCCCGGAGTGGTGGACAGCCGGTCCCTGAACACCCGGTGCAAGGTCTCCACGGAACCGAAGCCGCAGGACCGGGCGACCCCGGGCAGCGGATGGTCACTGCGCTCCAGCAGCCGGCGGGCCGCCTCCAGGCGCAGCTCCTCCACGTAGGAGCCGGGGGTGGTACCGGTCTCCGCACGGAAGACCCGGGCGAAATGCCGTTCGCTCATGGCGAGTCGCCCGGCGAGCACGGACACCGACAGATCGGCGTCCAGGTGCTCGGCGATCCAGCGGCGCAGGCCGCCCAGGTCCGCCCGGCCGCCCGTACGGTGCGCCAGGGGCACGCTGAACTGGCTCTGTCCGCCCGGGCGTTGGAGGTACATGACCATGATCCGCGCGATCTGCAGGGCCAGGTCGTCGCCGTGGTCCTCGGCGACCAGGGCGAGGGTGAGGTCCATGGAGGCGGTCAGGCCCGCGCTGGTCCACAACCGTCCGGAGCGGATGAACACCGGGTCGGCGTCCACCTCGACGGCCGGATGGTCGGCGGCCAGCCGCTCGGCGGTCGCCCAGTGGGTGGTCGCGCGATGCCCGTCCAGCAGTCCGGCCGCCGCCGCCACGTGCGCGCCCGCACACACCGAGGCGATCCGCCCGGCCCGAGGACCGGCCTCCGTCAGCCAGGCGACCACCGCCGGGTCCACCCGCGGCACCGGCCCGTCCCGGCCCAGGTCCACCCGCCCCGGCACCAGCACCGTGTCCGGCCGCACCCGCTGCTCGGCCAGGGTGTCGGTCACGTACAGCGGCACCCCGGAGAAGGTCTCCACCGGCCCGCTCCGCTCCGCGCACACCCGCACCTCGTACCCCGGCCGCCCGGGCGGCAGCAGCCGCCCGGCCAGCGCGAGGATCTCGGCGGGCCCGGTCACGTCCAGCGCGTTCACTCCGGGGAACACCGGGATCACGACCAGATGCGGCAGGCGGGGTGCGTCGTTCATGCCCACACTCTCGCCCGGCGGCAGCGATGGCGGCAATGACGGGACTCTGCAACATCCGGACAGCACGGGCATCCGGACACCACCGCATCCGGCCAGCGCCGCATCCCGTCAGCGCCGCATCAGGACACGGCCCCCGGCGAGGCCCTACGCCCCTGGTCCGACCACCCCCGGGACCAACGCCCGATTGCCTCTCCGCCGCCTCCCCGAAGCATGATGGCCCGCATGATCGGCAAGTGGATCGACTGCCGGGTTCGACCCGGAGCACGCGAGGCGTTCGCCGCCGGACAGCGCCGCTGGTCGGCGATCTCCGACCAGCCGGGCCTGGTCGGCCAGACCGGCGGCTGGGCACCCGGCGCCGACCGCGCCCTGCTGCTCGCCCTGTGGCGCGACGAGCCCGCGTACACCCGCTTCATGCGCGAGCGCCACGACCGGGCCGCCGCCCACGCCGACCAGCGCTCCAGCTGCACGGGGATCGAGGTCGCCACCGGCCCGGTCGTCCTCACCATGCCGGGCGCGGCCCCCTCCCTCCCCGCCGCCCTCGCCCGCGCCACCGTCCTGCGCGCCGCCGACTGCCGGCTCCACCCCGGCCGAGCCGACCACTTCCTCGACGTCCAGCGCGAGCTCTGGGCCCCGGGCATGGCGGCGGCGGACGGCATGCTGGGCGGCACCGTCACCCGCCTCACCCCCGAGCGCCACCTCGTCACCACCCTCTGGACCACCCCCGCCGCCCACCGCACCTACACCACCCACCACCTCCCGGCCCTGCTCGACCGCGCCGGCGTCCCCACCGACGTCCACACCCTGACGGGCCACCTGCTCCCCCTCGAACCGTCCTGGCACATCGGGGCCGACGCCTGAACCACCGCCATGTCCGGCAACAACGCGCCGGTCGGGCTGATCGACACGCGGGCGCGGCGGACGTGCCGGCCGGGGCCGCCCGGCGGGGCGGGTGGAGTCGGTGGCCGGGGCCGACGGGAGCGCCCCCGTCAGCCCCGGCGGGTGCTCAGTGCCCGGGTGGGTGCTCAGTGCCCGGGTGGGTGCCGCATCCCGCCGCCCGGTGCGGCGGTCCGCCGCTCCGGATCGGTGGGGGCCGGCCGGGCCCGCCGGGACAGCCGCATCAACGCGAGGCCGAGGCAGAAGAGCAGCGCCAGCGCCACCCCGGCCAGGAAGATGCTCAGGCTGTTCAGCGCCACCAGGTTGTTGCCCAGGATCGTCACCTGGTAGTCGGGCCCACCGGAGAGGTTGTCCGCGATCAGCAGTCCGACGAACGCGCCGGACGCCGCCATCAGCAGAAGTCCCAGCAGCAGCATGGGGACCCCCTTCGTCCTGGTCTCGGCCCCCCTCGCCCGGTCGCGCCTACCCACCCCGGGCGGCCCGTAACGGCGGCCGGCGAATCGCTGGGGAACCCCGGCAGCGCCGGGCGGCTGCCGCTGCTGGTCAGACCGTGAACCAGCGCCCGACGGCCGTCCGCAGCTCGGCCTGTTCGGCCGGGTCGGGGCGGGGTGAGCCGCCGGCCCAGGCCACGTAGCCGTCGGGTCGGATCAGCAGACCGGTGAGGCCGGCCGGGCCGCCCTTCGCGACGACGACCTCGACGGCGTCCTGGTCCTCCGCCAGTGCGGCTGCCAGCGACTGGTCCTCGGTCAGGTCGATCAGCAACGGCCGTGCGCTTCGGGCGAGTTCGGCGATCCTGGCCCTCCCCGTCCCGGTGGTCAGCTCCAGCTCCGGTGCGAACCGGCCGACTGCGGGGTGGGGATCGGTGATGCCCATGTCGTAGCGCACGTCGGTGCCCGCGGTGAGGTCGGCGAGGTGCTGGACGACCTCCTTGTGGGCGAGCAGCTCGGCGAAGAGTTCGCGCAGGGCGGTCGTGTCGCTTCCCGGTGCGGTGAGCGCGGACTGCGCCTCGGCGTTGAGCACCATGCGGCGGGCGGCCTGGCGGCGCTCGGTGTCGTAGCTGTCGAGCAGACCGGTCGGGGCGGTGTCGCGCAGCACGGCGGCGAGTTTCCAGCCGAGGTTGGCGGCGTCCTGCAGGCCGAGGTTCAGCCCGGGGCCGCCGCCGGAGGTGTAGACGTGGGCGGCGTCGCCGATCAGCAGGACCCGGCCGTCGCGGAACCGGTCGGCGACCCGGGTGTTGCCGCCGGTCAACCGCCGCAGCACGTGCGGGCCGGCGCCGTCCGGCGGGCCGAGCGGCAGGTCGACGCCGAGGACCCGGCGGATGCTCGACTCCATTTCGGCCAGGGTCATCGGCTCGTCCGTCGCGACCTGGTCCCACTCGGTGGTGCTGATCAGCGGCGGCTGCCCGGGGAACGGCGCGTAGGAGAAGCCGCCCCGTTCGGCGCGGTGGGGCAGGAAGGGCAGGACGGGTCCGTGGCCGGGGATGGTGAGGGCGCCGTTGACGGGGTCGATCCAGTCGCTGGGGACGGTGGCGTGGACGGTGCGGTTGGTGCGGCGGTCGTAGCTGGCTCCGGGGAACCCGATGCCGCTCCCCTTGCGGATCACGCTGTGCGCGCCGTCCGCGCCGACCACCCAGCGGGCGCGCATCCGCTGGTCGCCGTCGGGACCGGTGACGTCGAGGGTGACGGCCTCCTCGTCCTGGGCGACGGCGCCGACCCGGTACCCGCGCCGCAGGTCGACGCCGAGGGCGCGGGCGCGTTCCTCCAGGACCTCGACGATGCGGTGCTGCGGGGCGGCCAGGCCGAAGACCGGGCTGGCGTCCAACCGGCCGAGGTCGAGGCCCATGGCGGCGAACATGAAGTACGCGGAGTTCGGCCGCGGAGGCTCCGGGCTGCCGCTGAGCGGCTCGTACAGGCCGCGGTGGTCGGCCAGGCGGACCACCTGGCCGAGCAGGCCGTTGGCCTTGGGTTCGGTGCTGGGCTGCGGGAGCTGCTCCAGCACGATCGGGCGAATGCCGGCCAGGCTCAGTTCGCAGGCCAGCATCAGCCCGTTCGGGCCGCCACCCACGATGATCACGTCGGCTGTCACGGTCACGTCTCCTTGGTACGAACGGGAAGAGGTGGCACCGCGGGCGAGCCGGTCGCCGCCGCTCGCCACGGGACGGGCAGGCCGGCGGCGACCTGCTCGAAGACCTGGGCCAGGACCGTGCCGAGCGGCACGGGATCGTCGGCGCGCAGGCTGTGCTCGACGGCCACCGCGCTGGCGGCCCCGATCACGGCCGCCACCAGCTTCGGGTAGACGTCGCGTTCGGCGTCGGTCCCGGTGCGCCGCGCGACGGCCTCGGCCAGCTCCTGCTGGGCGGCGGCGTTGGCCTTGACGATCTCGCCGGCCAGCGCCGGTTCGGCCAGCATCAGCCGCACCCCCTCGCGCCAACGCTCGCTCTGCGCGGCGGAGTTGTCGGCCCCGGAGGTTTCCGGCGGCGCGAACTGGCCCAGCACGGCCCGGAGCAGCGAGTCCCAGAGCGGCTCGTCGGCCGGGCGGGCGAGCAGGTCGTCGGCGACCCGGAGCATCCGCTCCAGGTGACTGGCGGCGATCGCCTCGGCCTTGCCGGCGAAGTAGTTGCGGAAGGTGCGCACCGAGACGTCGGCCTCGGCGGCGATCTGATCGACCGTCACGGCGTCCCAGCCGTGCAGAACGCAGAGCCGGATCGCCGCCCGGCTCAGCGCGACCCGGGTCTCCCGCTTCTTGCGCTCGCGGAGTCCGGGCTGCCCGGTGGTACGGGCCTCAGGTGCAGGTGCCATGCGAGCAGCGTAGGACGAAATTTGCCGCCACGGCAATGTTTCCGCGGCGGCAAGTTTTTCGGGCCCGAGGGCCCGCGGGTCAGATCCGCGTGGACAGCGGCACGGATATCCGCTTCATCCAGGCGCCCGTCGCGAAGTCGCGCGCCCTGATGACGACCCGGTCCCGGTACACGTCCACCTGGAGCCCCTGGTTGAAGTGCCCGGGGACGGTGACCTCGCCGCCCTGCCCGTTGTCGGCGAAACCGGTCTGCACCGCGCCGGTGTTGATCACCGAGAAGCCGTCGAGGTTGGCGGTGCCCGGCACGACGCGGCGCACGTACCAGTCGGAGAGGGTCAGGTCCCAGTGGGTGTGGCCGCTGAAGAGGAACACGTCGCGGTGGCGCCCGAGGAGGCCGAGGAGGCGGTCGGGCTGGAGGTAGTCGCCCATGTAGATCTTGCTCCGGGTACCGGAGACGGTGTCGGGCAGCGGGTGGTGGGTGATCACCATGACCGGCTTCCGGCGCCTCGCCCAGTACTGCAGGCGCTCCTCCAGCCACTGGAACTGCGCGTCGCTGATCCACACCTCGTCCCACAGGGAGTTGTCGTGGTACTTCATGTAGCGCTCGGTGCCGAGGGTCAGGACCGGGATGCCGCCGAAGGTGGTCTCCGCGTAGATCGTGGACCGCTCGGCGAAGCGGTAGAAGCCGCGGAAGAGGGACTCCTCGGTGGTGCCGTTGGGCCAGGTGCTCTGGGCGAGCGTGTTCGGGTCGGCCCACTTGGGGACGTAGAACTCGTGGTTGCCGATGGCCCAGGCGACCTCGCGGGGCTTGGGCCCCTGCTCCAGCACCTTCCGCACGTCGGCGTACTCGAAGTCGTAGCCGCGCGGCGTGATGTCCCCGGCGACGGCCAGGCCCGACGCGTGCGGGTTGGTGGCCCGGATGTCCTTCAGCGCCTGGGCGAAGTCGCCGAGGTCGCCCTGAATGTCACTGATGACGTTGAAGGTGCTCACCAGGCCGCCGCCGTCGGCGGGTTCCGCCTCGGCGGTCCCCTGGGCGAGGCCTCCGAGCACCAGTGCCCCGGCGGTCGCGCCGAGCAGGGTCCTGCGTTCCATGGTCTTTCCTTTCGGCTGTCGCACGGGATCGAGGGACCTCGGCCGCGCGCTTCGGACCAGACCCGTTATCAATAGGCGACCAAGTGGGCGGCCAGGTGAACGGGCACTGTCGGGCAGGCCCTGCGCGGGCCGTCCGGGGCCGAGCAGCCGGGCCCGACCCGGCGAACCGGGTCGCCCGCTCCTGTGAACCCCGCCGCCCGGCCGACTTCTTTGTGTCATCCGCCAGTACGGCCGTGGACGGGCGCGGAGGAGACTTTCCGCCGGGACCGCGGCCCGGCAGGCAGGGCCTCCGAGCCCGGAGGCCGTGTTCAGCCGCGCGCGGGACGACGTACGGACAGGACGACGCACCGGAGGGGGCGGCACATGGGCGTGCAGCAGTACGACGGGATCGGCGAGGCGTTCGAGGGGTTCAAGGCCCTGCCGTTGACGCGCTACGGGGAGGTGCCGAGCTTGCTCGGCCTGGTCGGGGACGTCAGCGGCCGGTCGATCCTCGACGCGGCGTGCGGCACCGGCTTCTACAGCAGGGAGTTCAAGCGACGCGGCGCCACCGACGTCCTCGGTGTCGACATTTCCGTCGAGATGATCGCCGCCGCGCGGGCGATCGAGCGGCGCGACCCGCCGGACGTGCGCTACGAGGTCGGCGACGTGGCCGAACTACGCCCGCTCGACCGGCAGTTCGACATCGCCCTGGCGGTGCAGTGCCTCAACTACGCCGAGGACATCGCGGCGATGGAGCGGATGTGCCGCGCCATCCACCGGAACCTGGTGCCGGGCGGGGAACTCTTCGTCCTCGCCCAGAAGCCGGACTACCGGTTCGACTGTCCGTCCCTGGAGGAGTACGGGTTCCGCTGCGAGCCGATCGGCGGGGAGATCGAGACGGGTCCGCGGGTGCGGGTCACGGCACTCCTCGACCCGCGGCCGATCAGCATCGTGGGCGCGGCCCCCCGCCGCGAGGTGTACGAGGAGAGCCTGCGGGCGGCCGGGTTCACCGCCCTGGAGTGGGTGCCGCTGGGCGTGTCCGAGGCCGGCATCCGCGCGTTCGGCAGGGAGTTCTGGGCGGACCTCCTCGCACACCCGCCACTGGAGATGCTGCGCTGCCGCGCCTGACCCGACCGCACCGGCCCCACGGCCGCCCCCCCGGCCCCGCCGGCCGCCACCGGCAGGCGGGTCGGCGGCGGCCGCCATGGGTCCAACCCGTCGGGGCCGTGCCCTACTTGGCGAAGCGGACCTCCGGGAAGGCCGCCGAGGGTCCGTCCAGCAGTCGGCCCGGGCGGTCGAGCAGGTGCCGGTCGAAGAACGCGCCGAGGTACGCCCGGGTGGCGGCGAGCGCGCGGGCACCCTTGATGCTGCCGTACTGCCCCGGAGCGGTGTCGGGCGGCACCTGGTCACGGATGCCGAGGGCGTCCACCAGCCAGTGCACGTCGCAGAACGACAGATGCCCGCCCTCCGGCAGGTCCAGCCAGCGCTTCCACCCGGTCAGGTGCTGCCAGGTCTCGTCCCAGTTCGCCGTCGGGGTCTCGCCGGCGTGCCGCTGCGCACCGAGCAGCAGCACCGGGCGGGCGAGGCCCTCGGCCGGCAGCGGGGCGAAGAAGTCGCCGTCCAGGTTGGCGGCGGCGCGGATCCGGCCGTCCACCCGCATCGCCTCGACGGCGCTCGCGCCGCCGATGGAGTGGCCGGCCGCGCCGATCCGGGAGGCGTCGATCCGCAGCCCGCGGACGAGCCCCGGGCCGGGCGCGGTCAGCCGGTCGATCAGGAAGGCGATGTCCTTCGCCCGGCTGCGGATGACCTCGGCCGCCAGTCGGTCGTCCACCTTGTCGCAGATCAGGCAGGACTCCATCCGCCCGTCGGGGAACTGCACGGCCGTCTCGTAGGTGTGGTCCAGCGCGGCCACCGCGTAACCCCGGGCTGCGAGGTCCTCGGCGAGGGCGGTGAGCGAGGAGCGGTCGAAGCCGAAGCCGGGCGAGAGCACCACCAACGGGTGCCGCCCGGGCGCGGGCACCGTGCGGACCCGCACCCCCGTCCCGACGGCGCCGAGGTCCGGAGTGCCGTACCGGGCGGTGGACATCTCCGGGGAGAGGTAGGTCAGTTGCCCGCCGCGCGCGGACTGCGCCGGGTACCAGAGGGTGGCCATCAGTTCGCGGGTGGCGGCGTCCGGCCGCCAGGGGTCGTGCCGGCCGGTGTCCACCAGGCGGACCGAGGCGGCACCGATCAGCCGGTGCGTGGTGGGCGCGGGCACCTGCGGCGCCCCGGCCTTCTCGTCCACGTCCGCCTGCGCGTCCGCGCCCAGGCCCGCGCCCGCGCCCGCGACGACGCCCACGTCCGCCCCCGCCTCCACGGGCACGGACACGTCCACGGGCGCGGGCACGGGCGGGCGCGACGCGGTGGCGGCGGAAGGCGGTCCGGCGGTCGGGGAGGCGGCCGACGCGGCCTGCGGGCCGGTCAGCGGGAGGAGGACGGCGATGGGCACGGCGAGCAGCGCGGCGCTCCGCCACCGAGGAGTTGTCGACATGACGCCACGTTAGGTTCGCCGCCGGCGCCGGCGCGTCCTGCCCGCGGCGTAGCCCGCTCAGCCGCAGGTCGGAGCCGCCACGCCGGGCGGACCCGCCGCTCGGACGAGCCCGCCTCCACCCTGAGCGGCGGGCGGGCCGCGAGTGGCGACCCGGATCGCCCCCCCGGCCCGCGCCGGGCGGGGTGTCGGCGGCACGCTCTACGCTCCCCCTCACCTACGAGTTCTGGGGAAGACCGGATGTCCTACGACGATGTCGAGTACCTGCCCGCACTGATCACGGCCCTGGCCGATCCGTCCGAGGAGAGGTGGAGCGTCGACGGCTGGCGGATCGAGCGGATCGGCCCGGTCCGGGGGGCCGCCGACCACGGCACGATCTACGACCCGCTGGGCCCGGAGGGCACGGGCTTCCCGATGCGACCGGGCGGCACGCCGGTCTACCTGGTCTCCCGCGAGGACGCGCCCGAACTCCCGGTGGCCGCCCTGGTGCACCCCTGCGGGACCGTCCCGGTCCGGACGGAGGAATGGGGCGACCGGGTGGCGACGCCCTCCGGCCTGGCCGTGCTGCACGCCGACCCCGGCACCACCTGGATCGGACCGTCCATCCCGATGCTCCGGCGCGCCTGGGCCGCCCTGCACGCGCGCGCCGCCGGGGGCGACGGCCGGCCGCTGGAGAACCTCCGCGAGGTCCTCCGGGGCGCCTCGATCGACCCGGCGGACTGGCCGGTGGAGCCGGTCGAGGGCGACTTCGCGCACGGCTGGCTGATGCTCCCGGACGAGGCCGGCACCGGCACCGTGCTGGGCGTCCTGGCGAACCCGGACGGGTCGAACACGACCGCGTGCCTGGACGCCGAGGGCAACACGGTGGCGACCCTGCTCACCTTCGAGGAGTGACCCCGGCCCCGCTCACCTCCTCCCCCGCACCTACCGCGCGTGCAACCGGCAAGCCCTGAGGGAAAGCGCTTTCCAAGTGTCCTCGAACTGGGTACGCTCGATCATCGTGGCAGCCACCCTGCCTCCCCTCCCGCAGCCCTCAGAAAGCTGGCCCCTGATGCTCGACCACGACGAAACCGGGTACGTCCGGGACGGGGCGCCGCACCGCGTCGTCTCCGGTGCCCTGCACTACTTCCGCGTCCATCCCGACCTCTGGGAGGACCGCCTGCGCCGGCTGCGCGCGATGGGCGCCAACACCGTCGACACCTACATCCCCTGGAACTTCCACGAACTGCCCTCCGGCGCCTTCGACTTCACCGGCTGGCGCGACATCGCCCGCTTCAGCCGCCTCGCCCGGCAGCAGGGCCTCGACGTCATCCTGCGGCCCGGCCCCTACATCTGCGCGGAGTGGGAGTTCGGTGGCCTGCCGGCCCGGCTGCTCGCCGCCGACGGGATGCGACTGCGCTGCGCCGACCCGGCCTACCTGGCCGAGGTGGACGGCTGGTTCGACGCCGTCGTGCCCGAGATCCTGCCGCTGCTGGCGAGCCGGGGCGGCCCGGTGGTGGCCGTGCAGATCGAGAACGAGTACGGCAGTTTCGGCAACGACCGCGCGTACCTCCTCCACCTGCGCGACGGCCTGCTCGAACGCGGCGTCGACTGCCTGCTGTTCACGGCGGACGGCGCGGAGGACGCGATGCAGCAGGGCGGCGGCGTTCCGGGCCACCTCGCCACGGCGACCTTCGGCTCCCGGCCCGCCGAGCGGTTCGAGGTGCTGCGGCGCTACCAGCCCGAGGGCCCGCTGACGGCCATGGAGTTCTGGATCGGCTGGTTCGACCACTGGGGCGAGCCGCACCACGTGCGCGACGCCGCCGAGTCCGCCCGGGCACTGGACGACCTCCTCGCCACCGGGGCCTCCGTCAACCTCTACATGGCCCACGGCGGCACCAACTTCGGCTTCTGGGCCGGCGCCAACCACACCGGCACCCGCCCGTTCGACACCGGGTACCAGCCGACCGTCACCAGCTACGACTACGACGCCCCGATCGGCGAGGCCGGCGAACTCACCGAGAAGTTCCACGCCTTCCGCGCCGTCATCGGCAAGTACCTCCCCCTGCCCCAGGGCGAGCTGCCCGGGCCGGTCCCGCGCGTCGCTCCGCAGAGCGTCCGGCGCCGCGCCGCCTCCGCGCGGCTCCTGGCGAACCTCGACGCCCTGTCCGAGCCGGTGCGCCGCCCCGTCCCCGAGCCCATGGAGAAGGTCGGCCAGTCGCTCGGCCTCATCCACTACCGCACCCGGATCTCCGGCCCCCGGCCGTCCATGCCGCTGCGCATCGACGGCATCGGCGACCGCGCCCACGTGTTCGCGGACGGCCGGCCGCTCGGCGTCCTGCACCGCGACGCCCCGGCGGACACCCTGCCGCTGGAGGTCGGGCCGCAGGGCGTCGTGCTGGACATCCTGGTCGAGGCGCTCGGCCGGGTGAACTACGGCCCCCTGCTGGACGACCGCAAGGGCATCGGCCGCGGCGTCTCCCACGGCCACCAGCGGCTGTTCGACTGGGAGATCCGCCCCCTGCCGCTCTCCGACCTGGGCCGCCTGCGCTACGAGGAAGCGGATGCGGCCGTCGACGCGGACCCGGCCTTCCACCGCTTCGAGGCCTCGCTCACCGAGCCCGCCGACGCCTTCGTCGCCCTGCCCGGCTGGGGCCGCGGACTGCTCTGGCTCAACGGCTTCCTGCTCGGCCGCTACTCCGCGCAGGGCCCGCAGCGGACCCTCTACGCCCCGGCTCCGCTGTGGCGGGCGGGCGCCAACGAGCTCGTGCTGCTCGAACTGGACGGCCACGGCGAGGAGATCGAGCTCCGCGACCGGCCCGACCTCGGGCCGCTCGCCGCCGCTCCCAGCTCCGAGTACTGAGCCTGCGGGCTCCGGCCCGCTC
>NZ_JBHXTL010000129.1:16529-27050 GCF_042677365.1 Kitasatospora sp. NPDC127116 | reverse complement strand
GGCCGGCGCCGCCTACCTGCCGCTCGACCCCGGGCACCCGGCCGACCGGCTCGCCCACCAGGTGGCGGACGCCGGAGCGGCGCTGGTGGTGGTCGACCAGCGGCGCCCGCTCCCCGCCGACCTGCCCGCCGAGCCGGTCACCCTGGAGGAACTGGACCGGCCGGTCCTGGGGGGCGCCGTGCCGCTGCCCGCCGCCGACCCGGACCGGCCCGCCTACCTGATCCACACCTCGGGCTCCACCGGCCGGCCGAAGGGAGTCCGGGTCGACCACCGGAACCTGGCCGCCGTCACCGCCGGCTGGCGCGCCGAGTACCGGCTGGACACCGAGGTCCGGGTGCACCTCCAGATGGCCGGCACCGCCTTCGACGTCTTCTCCGGGGACTTCGCCCGGGCGCTCAGCACCGGCGGCACCCTCGTCCTGGTCGACCGCGAGCTGCTCTTCGACACCGCCCGGCTGTACCGGGTGATGCGCGAGGAGGCCGTGGACGGCGGCGAGTTCGTGCCCGCCGTGGCCCGAGGGCTGCTGGCCCACTGCGAGCGCGAGGGCCTGACGCTGGACTTCCTGCGGCTGCTGATCGTCGGCTCCGACTCCTGGAAGGCCGCCGAGCACCAGCGGGTGCGCGCCCTGTGCGGCCCGCGGACCCGGCTGGTCAACTCCTACGGGCTGACCGAGGCCAGCGTCGACAGCACCTACTACGAGGGCCCGACCGAGCAGCTGGAACCCGGCCGGATGGTGCCGATCGGCCGGCCGTTCCCGAACAGTGCGGTGTACGTCCTGGACCCGTACGGCGAGCCCGTCCCGGTGGGCGTGCCCGGCGAGCTGTGGATCGGCGGCGCGGGCGTAGCGGCCGGCTACCCCAACGACCCGGAGCAGACCGCCCGGCGCTTCGTCACCCTGGAGCTCGACGGCGCACCCGCGCGGCTCTACCGCACCGGCGACCTCGGCCACTGGGACACCGCCGGCACCCTGCACCTGCTCGGCCGCATCGACAACCAGGTCAAGGTCCGCGGCCACCGGATCGAGCTCGGCGAGATCGAGGCCCACCTCACCGCCCGTCCGGAACTCGCCCAGGCCTGCGTGGCGGTCCGCCAGGACGCCCGGGGCGAGGCCGCCCTCGCCGCCTACGTGGTGCCCGCCGAGGGCACCGTGCTGGACCGCCGCGAACTGCGCCGCCACCTGGCCGAGCACCTGCCCACCGTGATGATCCCCTCCTACCTCACCGAACTGCCCGCCCTGCCGCTCACCCCGAACGGCAAGGTGGACCTCGCGGCCCTGCCCGAGCCGAAGGCCGACACCGCCGGGGCCCAGCACGAACCGCCCGTCACGCTCTACGAGACGAGGGTCGCCGAGCACTGGCAGAACCTGCTCGGCCTGGACGAAGTCGGCCTCCAGCACGACTTCTTCGAACTCGGCGGCAGCTCGATCCGGCTCATCGAGCTGATCCACCACCTGCAGAGCGAGTTCAACATCAGCATCCCGGTCGGCCTGCTGTTCAAGGTCACCACCCTGCACGGCATGGCCCGCACCGTCGAGCAGATCATCACCGGCGAGGTGGCCGGCGGCGAACCCTACCTCTGGTTCAACGCCGCGGCGCCCGAGGACCGCACGGTCTTCTGCTTCCCGCCGGCCGGCGGCCACGGGCTGGTCTACCGGCAGCTCGCCGCGCACCTGCCGGAGCACCGGATCGCCTCCTTCAACTACCTGACCGGCGACGACAAGACCGCCCGCTACGCGGACCTGGTCGAGGAACTGCACCCCGCCGGGCCGTACGTCCTGCTCGGCTACTCGCTCGGCGGCAACCTCGCCTTCGAGGTGGCCAAGGAGCTGGAGCGGCGCGGACGCACGGTGGCCTCGGTGCTGCTGGTGGACGCCTACCGGGTCACCGAGGCCTTCGACCTCGGCGAGGAGCACCTGGCCGTCTTCGAACGCGAACTCCACGAGCACCTGCACCGCCACACCGGCTCGCGGATCGTCGCCCGGGAGACCATCGAACAGGCCAGGGACTACCTGGAGTTCAGCAGCCGGACGCCCAACACGGGAACCGTCAGGGCCCAGTTGGACGTGGTCTGCGAAAGCGACCGGCTCTCCGTGCACGTGGGCGGCGAACCGGGCTCCTGGCACGGCGCCTCCACCACGGGCACCGCGGTGTACGTCGGACACGGCGCCCACGCCGAGATGCTCGACGGGGACTTCGCCGCCCGCAACGCCGAACTGGCCGGCGCCATCCTGGCCGGGGGCACCGCCGATGTCCTCGGCTGACCGCGGGCCGGACTGGTCCACCAGGGAACGGCCCGCCGGCGGCCCGCCCCGGGTGATCGTGATCGGGGCCGGCCTGGCCGGCCTCGCCACCGGCTGCTACGCGCAGATGAGCGGCCTGGAGACCCGGATCTTCGAGAAGCACGTGCTGCCCGGCGGCTGCTGCACCGCCTGGTCCCGGCACGGCTACCTGTTCGACTACTGCATCGACTGGCTGATCGGCACCGCCGAGGGCACCGGGGCGCACCAGGTCTGGAGCGAACTCGGCGCCCTGGACGGCAAGTCGGTGACCCGCTTCGACACCTTCAACCGGGTGGTCGACGAACACGGCCGGGCCGTCACCTTCTACGGCGACCCGGACCGGCTGGAGGCCCACCTGCTGGCCCTCGCGCCCGGCGACGCCAAGCCGATCCGGGCCTTCTGCCGGGACCTGCGCCGCTACGCCGCGATCGAGCTGCCCTGGGACCTCACCCCGCCGCCGCTGCGCACCACGGCGGAACGGCTGCGCACCCTGCGCACCGTCCTGCCCGCGTTCCGGCTGTTCTGGCGCACCGCGACCACCCCGATGAGCGGCTTCGCCGAGCGGTTCCAGGACCCGCTGCTGCGGCGGGCCTTCCCCAACATGTTCCTCCAGGAGCCCGAGGGCTTCCCGCTGCTGCCGTACCTGTACACCTTGGCGGCCGCCCACAACGGCAACGCGGGTTTCCCGGAGGGCGGTTCGCTCGGGCTGGCCCGCTCGGTGGAGGAGCGCTACACCTCGCTCGGCGGGGTGATCGGCTACCGCTGCCGGGCGGAGCGCATCCTGATCGAGGACGGGCGCGCGATCGGAGTGGAACTCAAGGACGGCTCCCGGCACTTCGCCGACCACGTGGTGGCCGCCTGCGACGGTCCGACGGTGCTCGACCGGCTGCTGGAGGGCCGGTACTCCAGCCCCGCCACCGAGAAGCTGTACGGCGAACTGCTCGACAAGCCGGGCAACCTGTACCCGGCCGTGGTCTCCGCCTTCGTCGGCGTCGACGGCCCGCTGCCCGAGGGCGAACCGCACAGCACCACCTACCTGCTGTCGCCCGAGGACGGTGCGCGGCTGCCCGGCTCGCTCCAGCGCAGCCTGGTGGTGCAGCTGCGCTCCACCTACGCGGACGGCTTCGCCCCGCCGGGCAAGTCGGTGCTGCACTGCACCTACTTCAGCGACTACCGCTCCTGGAAGGACCTGCGGAGCAGCGACCGCCGGGCCTACCGGGCGCGCAAGCAGGAAGTCGCCGCGTTCGTCCGGGAGTTCCTGGAGCGGACCTACCCCGAGCTCGGCCCGCGGATCGAACTCGTCGACGTGGCGTCGCCGGTGACCACCGAGCGGTTCACCGGCAACACCTACGGCAGCATCCTCGCCTGGCAGGCCTTCTCCGAGGCCGAGGACGCGGCCAACCGGCTGGTCAACCGGGACCGGATGCGGCTGCCCGGGCTGAGCGGCTTCTCCATGGCGGGCCAGTGGACCTCGCTCGGCGGGCTGATCCGGGCCGCCACCAGCGGACGGTTCGCCGCGCAGTACCTCTGCCAGGAGCTCGGCCGGCCGTTCCGGGCCTGGCCGAGCGACAACCGGGAACCCTGGCACGCGGGCAAGTGGGGGCGGCTGCCGCAACTCGGCCGGGCCACCGTGGGAGCGCCGGAAGTGGGAGTGGCGGAGTGAGCGGGACGACGACCGGCGGCCGGCAGAGCATGGTCATCATCGGCGGAGGGCTCGGTGGCCTGTCCACCGGCTGCTTCGCGCGGATGAACGGCTACCGCACCCGGATCCTGGAGATGCACGAGATCCCCGGCGGCTGCTGCACCGGCTGGGACCGCGGGGAGTTCACCTTCGACTGCTGCATCAGCTGGCTGCTGGGCAGCGGCCCGGGCAACGAGATGCACCAGATCTGGCTCGAACTCGGCGCGCTGCAGGGCAAGCGGATGCGCAACTTCGACGTCTTCAACGTGGTGCGCACCCGGGACGGCGGGGCGGTCTACTTCTACTCCGACCCCGACCGGCTGGAGGCCCACCTGCTGGAACTGGCCCCGGAGGACGCCCGGCAGATCCGGCAGTTCTGCGCGGGGCTGCGCAAGTTCCGTCTGGCGCTGGCCCGTTACCCCTTCCTCAAGCCGGTCGGGCTGATGGGCCGGTGGGAGCGGACGCGGATGCTCGCCTCCTTCCTGCCGTACTTCAACGTGATCCGGCGCTCGATCACGGTGCTGATGAGCGACTACTCGGCGAAGTTCAGGAGCCCGCTGCTGCGCGAGGCCTTCAACTTCATCCTGTACGAGAAGCACCCCAACTTCCCGGTGCTGCCCAACTACTTCCAGCTCGCCTGCCACGCCGGCCAGTCGGCGGGGGTGCCGGAGGGCGGCTCGCTGGGGCTGGCCAACTCGATCGAGCAGCGCTACCTGCGGCTGGGCGGCGAGATCACGTACAACACCAAGGTGACCGAGGTCCTGATCGAGGGCGACCGGGCGGTGGGGGTGCGGCTGAGCGACGGCCAGGAGGTGCGGGCCGACATCGTGGTGGCCGCCTGCGACGGCCGGACCACCATGATGGACCTGCTCAAGGGCCGCTACCTGAGCGACACCTACCGCCGGCTGTACACCCAGACCATCACCGAGCCGGGCATGGTCTTCCCCGGCTACGTGACCGTCTTCCTCGGCCTGCGCCGGCCCTTCCCGGCCGGGGACCCGTGCACCACCTACCTGCTGGAGGACGAGGTCGCCGAACGGCTCACCGGCATCCGGCACCCGAGCATCAACGTCCAGTTCCGCAGCCGCCACTACCCGGAACTGTCGCCCGCCGACACCACCGTGGTGTACGCCAGCTACTTCTGCGACATCGAACCCTGGCGGGAACTGAGCACCGGGCCGGAGCAGGAGCCCCGGGTGCGGCGCGGCGAGGAACTGCACACCCTGCCGGTCGGCCGGGGACGGGAGTACCAGCGGCAGAAGCGCCGGGTGCGCGACGCCATCGTCGAGTTCCTGGACGGCCACCACCCCGGGCTCCGGGAGGCGGTGGCCGTCAAGGACGTCTCCACCCCGCTCACCCAGGTCCGCTACACCGGCAACTACAACGGGACGGTGCTGGGCTGGCAGCCCTTCGTGGAGAGCGGCGAGACGCTGGAGGAGGAGGTCAAGCGCAACGGCCCGGGGCTGCCCGGCCTGGCGAACTTCTACCTCTCCGGGGTCTGGGCGACCACCGGCGGACTGATCCGGGCGGCGGCGGCCGGCCGGCACGTCGTCCAGTTCATCTGCCGGGACGACGGCAAGCCCTTCACCGCGGAGGTGGACGACAGCGCACCGCTGCCCACCGTGCTCATCGAACCGGTCGGCCCCGCCGACCGCCAGTTTGGAGTCACCTCGTGAGGATCGAGAAGTGGGTCGTCGGGGAGCACGTGGACGGCGTGCCGGACGTCGAGCGGATGTACCGGAAGGTCGTGGAGGAGCTGGACGTCCGGCTCGCGGCGGACGAGATGCTGCTGCGCACCCGGTACGTCTCGGTCGACCCGTACCTCCAGGGCATCGCGCTGGACACGCCGATCGGCGACCACATGGGCGCGGACTCGATCATGGAGGTGCTGGACGCCGGGCCCGCCGCGCGCTTCGCGGCGGGCGACCTGGTGCAGGGCTTCGGCGGCTGGCGCAGCCACCTGGTCAGCAACGGCGCGCCCAGGCTCTGGCAGACCGGGACGTTCCCGATGGTCTTCCCGGCCTTCCGCCGGCTGGATCCGGCCGACTACGACGAGGACCTGCCGCTGTCCACCGCGCTCGGCATCCTGGGCGGGCCCGGGATGACGGCCTGGGGGACGGTCGAGAAGTTCCTGGACGTGCGCCCCGGGGCGACGGTACTCGTCGGCGGCGCCTCCGGGGCGGTCGGCTCGCTGGTCGGACAGCTGGCCAAGCACCGGGGCGCACGGGTGATCGGGACCACGGCGTCGCCGGAGAAGACGGCGGGGCTGTGGGAGCTGGGCTTCGACGGGGTGCTGCTGTACCGCGACGGCGACGCGCCGGAGCGGCTGGAGAAGGAGCTGGCCGAGCTGGCTCCCGGGGGCATCGACCGCTACTTCGACAGCCTCGGCGGGACGCTGACCGACGTGGTCTTCGGCATGCTCGCGGTGGAGAGCCGGGTGGCCGTCTGCTGGCAGTGGGGGAGCCAGGTCGGCGGGGACTGGGCGGGGCCGCGGCTGCTGCCGATGATCATGTTCCCGCGCACCACGATCCGGGGCATCTTCTCGCTGGAGTGGTTCACCGAGGAGAACTGGGCCGCCCTGCGGCGGGACCTCGGGGCGCTGGTCCGCAGCGGGGAGCTGACCTACCAGGAGACGGTGCACCGGGGGTTCGACAGCATCCCGGCGGCCTACCGCGGCCTCTACCGGGACCGGTCGGCGAGCAAGGGGAAGGTGCTGGTCGAACTCTGAGCGTGTTCGTTCCAGGACGCCCGCGGGCCCTTCGGCGGATGTGCCGAAGGGCCCCGGCGCGCGGCCGGTGCGGGACGGTCAGTTCAGGGTGAACCAGGTGCTGCGGGACTTCTTCCACTCGGGGTGGGTGAGGTCCTTGGCGGCGGTGCCGTCGTTGTAGAGGTCGGCGGAGCCGTCGTCGGTGATCAGCTGGGCGCGGGCGCCGGGGGCGTCCAGGTCCGGGACGTTCGGGAGGGCCTCCCAGGCGCCGTAGTCGCTGGTCGGCAGGTCGATCAGCTTGGTCGGGGCGGAGCCGGGCTGACCGTTCCAGCGGTAGAGCGCGTACGGGGCGGAGTTGTCCTCGGCGGCCCAGGAACCGGCCACGATCAGGTACTGGCCGAGGTCGTTGCGCCGGATGTCACGGACGGACAGCCCGCCGAGGTCCAGCTCGACCGGGTCGCCGAAGGTCGCGTGCGCGGCCGAACCGTTCAGCAGGGACGGGAGGTTGGTGACCGGGACGAGCAGCGCCCGGCCGCCGGTGACGGCCGGGGTGAGCGGCGCGCGGAAGCCGATGTAGGCGGTGCTGGTGCTGCCGGGGGCGAACTCCAGGCCCTCGACGTTGAACCCGTCGATCTGCTTGGGCGCCTGACCGTCGGCGGCGCCGGCCGCGAAGCCGTAGCGCTTGCCGTGGGCGTTGTCCCAGCCGATCAGGTCGTCGCGCAGGCCGTCGTAGGAGCCGGCCAGGGACAGCTGGGTGTCGGCGCCGGAGCCGGTGACGGTGGTGGTGAAGACGGTGTGCCGGTCGGGCTTGACCACGCCGTCCTTGTTGTTGCCCAGCGAGCCGGTCCAGTAGATGGTGTTCCCGACCCGGGTGGCGGCCTCGATGTCGATCTCCTTGGAGACGCCGAGGGCCGAGCTGAAGTCCCAGGTGCGGATCGGCGCACCGGAGTTGTCGCGGTCGTACAGGCGCAGGGTGTTGGACTCGTCGTCGCCGACCACGATGTAGCCGCCGCCCGCGTCCACGGCGGCCGAGGCGTCGCTGGAGCCGGTCAGGTAGCGGCTGGTGGCGGAGGACTGCACGGCGGGGGAGGCCGCGTAGTGCAGGGTGCGGGTGGCGCTCTTGCCGCCGAGGCCGGTGACCTTGACGGTGAGGTCGGCGTAGCCGACGCCCTGGGCGGCGACCGCCAGGGTGCGGGTGCCGCCGGTGCCGGTCACCGTGACGTCGCCGGTGCGGGCCACGGAGCTGCGGGTGGTGGCCGAGGCGGCGACGGTCAGCGCCGAGGCCGCGGCGCCGGACTGGGCGACCGTCACGGTCACGGTCGGGTCGCCGGTGGCGCCGACCGCGCCGGACAGGTATCCGGCCGAGAAGGTGATCGTCGGGGTGCCGTACGTGACCGCGCCGGCCGGGAGGGCGGGCAGGGCGAGCACGGGCACCGCCGCGACGGCGACGGCGAGCGGCAGCAGGCGGCGGAGGGAACGCGACACGGTGGCTACCCTTCGGCAGGTGACGGGAGTTGACGGAGAGTGCAAGCCTGCTGGCGCTCGGCGAACACCGACCCTACGGAGACCCTACGAGCGTGGGCGGGCGGGCGAACAGCGGGCCTCGCGGCGGTGAAGGACCGGGCTCAGCCGGTGATTCCGGCCGCGCGCAGGCGGCGGGCGACCGCCTCCCAGTCGGGGGCGACCGGCTCGGTCCGACCGGTGCCGACGCCCTTGTCCTTGAAGCCGCTGGAGGTCGACACGCAGACCACCGGGCCCTCGGCGAGGTCCGGCTCGCCGAGGCTGCGCAGCCCCGCCAGGCCGGCCGCCGAGGACAGCTCCGTCCAGAGCCCGGCCCGGGCCAGCTCCCGCTGGGCGTCCGCGAGTTGAGCGTCGTCCAGGGTCAGCGCCCGGCCACCGCTCTCCCGGACGGCGAGCACGCCCCGGTAGCCGCTGACCGGGGAGGCGATCGAGTACGCGTCACTCGGGCCGACCGTCACCCGGGCGGCCGGCAGGCCCTCGGCGATCGCCCGGGCGAGCGGCCCGGAGGCGGCCGTCTCGCAGGAGTGGATGCGCGGAACGCGGTCGGTCAGTCCCAGCCGGCGCAGCTCGGTGAAGCCCTTCCAGACGCCGAACAGCAGCTCGCCGTAGCCGGTCGGGACGAACACCGCGCTCGGCAGGCCGACGTCCTGGAAGATCTCGTACGCGACGGTCTTGTAGCCCTCGGGGCCGTACGCGTGCCCGGTGTGGGTGGTGGTCAGGTTGCTGACCGGGTGCAGGCCCAGCCGGTCGACCGCCTGGCGCAGCAGCGGCCAGCGGGCCTCCCACGGCACCGGGAGCACCACCGCGCCGTAGGCGTTGAGGAAGGCGTCGACGTTCGGCGGCAGGTCCGGGCCGGTGAACACCACGCAGCGCAGTCCGGCGCGGGCGGCGTAGGCGGCGGCCGAGGCGCCGTGGTTGCCGGAGGAGGCGACCGCGAGGCCCGGCGCGCCGACGCCCACGGCCGCGCTGGTGGTGCAGCGGTTCAGCCGGTCCTTGTGGCTCCACGTGGGGTTGCGGGACTCGTCCTTGACGTACACCCCGGGCTCGATCTCCACCGTCGGGGTGGCGCCCTCGCCCAGACCCGGTGCGAGCAGCGGGGGCAGCAGCGGAGCCCAGCGCTCCAGGCCGCCGCGCACCGGGGCGGGGGCGAACAGGCCCGCCGGGTCGGCCTTGTCGTAGGCGTAGTCGACCTCGACGGGGTAGGAGACGTCCTCGGTGCCGGTGCGCGGGCAGCCGGCGGTGAGCGGCGGCCAGAGCGGGTAGTCGAGGGCGGGGTCGCCGAGGGAGCGCTGGCCGGTCGCGAGGGAGTCTTCTGCTGACATGCCAGGAGACTAGCCGGGCGGCCGCCGTGCGGTCCGGCGGTTGGCGGGCCGCGGCGGGAACCCGTTCGTGGCGGTACCGGTTCCGGCCGTTCGGGGGAGGAGTCAGCCCTGGCGGACCGCCGAGATGTCGAACTCCAGGACGACCTTGTCGCCGACCAGGACGCCGCCGCCCTCCAGTGCCGCGTTCCAGGTGACGCCGTACTCCTTGCGGCTGATGGTGACCGAGCCCTCCAGGCCCACCCGCAGGTTGCCGTACGGGTCGACGACGTTGCCGGTGTACTCGAAGTCGATGGTGACCGGGCGGGTGGTGTCCTTGATGGTCAGGTCCCCGGTGACCCGGTAGTCGGTGCCGGAGCGCACCTCGACCGCGGTGGAGCGGAAGGTGATGTCGGGGAAGTTCGGCGCGTCCAGGAAGTCGTTGGTGCGCAGGTGCTGGTCGCGCTGCTCCACGCCGGTGTCGATGCTCTCGGCCTTGATCACCACCTGGCCGGAGGAACCGGACGGGTTGCCGCCGTCGAGGTGGGCGGTGCCCTCGAACCGGTGGAACGCGCCGCGGACCTTGGTCACCATGGCGTGGCGGGCGACGAAGCCGATCCGGGTGTGGGTGGGATCGAGGACGTAGTCGCCGGTGAGCTCGGAGAGGTTGGCGGTCATGGTCGGCATGCCTCCTGGTGCGGGGCCCGGGTCTCGGCCCGGGGTGTGGTCGGGCGGTCCCCGGACCACGCTAGGGGCAGTTCCCGCGGGCCGCGCGTCGGGTCGGGTCTGAGTGGGGGCGGGGTGGGAAGGCTCGCGGAGTACACCGGAGGAGCGAAGGGGCGAGGGGGTCGCGATGGACAGTGGCGTACGGGCGATGGTCGACGCGGTGGACGAGGCGCGGCGGAGTGACCGGCGGCCGGTGCCCCTCGCCGGGGGCACCGGCCGCGTCGGTCAGCGGTGGCTCGGGAACTGGACCACCCGCTGGTATTTATTGCTTTTCTGCCTGGTGGTACTTTTTTGGGTGTGTAGTTCTAGG